>NZ_JBGCUL010000685.1:0-2464 GCF_054177685.1 Pseudomonas sp. P5_A2_2 | reverse complement strand
GTGCAGATCAATGCCACATCCGCGCCTTGCAGCTCGGACGGCAGGTTGCTGACGAAATACACGTCTGAACTGAAGATGTGCTGCCCGCTGACCCGCTCGATCCAGCCCACGATCTGGCTGACGTTCAGCGCGGCAATCACCCCCAGCACACCGCCAATCAAGGTGCCGACGATGCCGATCACGGTGCCCTGCACCATGAAGATCGCCATGATCTGCCGTGGCGTGGCGCCGATGGTGCGCAGGATCGCGATGTCCGCGCCCTTGTCGTTCACCACCATGATCAGGGTCGCGATGATGTTGAACGCCGCCACCGCGACGATCATCAGCAACAGCAGGCCGATCATGGTTTTTTCCATTTTCATTGCGCTGAACAGGCTGCCCTGGGTGTGGGTCCAGTCGTCAGCCTTGTAGGTGGCGCCCAGCCCCGTGGCGATATCGCTCGACACCTGCGGCGCGGCATACAGTTCCTTCACCGCCAGGCGCACGCTCTGCACCTGATTCGGCTCCCAGTGCTGCATCTGCGCGGCATCGGCCATGTGGATCAGCGCCATGGTGCCGTCCAGTTCGGCGCCGACCTTGAACACACCGACCACATTCAGCCGTTGCATGCGCGGGGTAATGCCACCCGGCGCATTGCTGACTTCCGGCACGATCAGGGTGATCTTGTCGCCGACGTTCAAGCGAAAGCGGCGCGCCGTGATCTCGCCGATCACCACACCGAATTCGCCCGGCTTCAGGGCTTCGAGACTGCCCTGGACGATGTGCTTGGCGACGATCGACACCTGGCCTTCCAGCGCCGGATCGACACCACTGACCTGGATTGGCTGCATCGTGCCCTTGTAGGACAGCATGCCTTCCATCTCGGTGAACGGCACCGCCGCCGTCACTTCCGGGTTTTTCATCGCGGCCGCTGCCACGGGTTTCCAGTCATCAATCGGGTTGACGCCGACGATGGTGGCGTGCGGCACCATGCCGAGGATGCGCGAGCTCATTTCGCGCTGGAAGCCGTTCATCACCGACAGCACCACGATCATCGCCAGCACGCCGAGGGCGAGGCCGATCATCGACGTCATCGAGATGAAGGAAACAAAGCGATTGCGGCGCTTGGCGCGGGTATAGCGCGTGCCGATAAAGATCGATAACGGTCTGAACATTCGCTGGGGCACCGTATAAAAATAAAAGACCCGACGCCCTTTCAGGCATCGGGTTTCAGCCAATCAGATGGGAGTGAGGCAGCCTTCCTGCAGGTGCAGGACGCGGTCCATCTGGCGGGCCAGGTTCATGTCGTGGGTCACCACCAGGAACGCCGTGCGCATCGAGGTGCTGAGTTCCAGCATCAAATCCTGAATACCTTGCGCGGTGTGGGAGTCGAGGTTGCCGGTCGGCTCGTCGAGCATCACCAGGCCCGGTGTGTTCACCAGGGCGCGGGCGATGGCCACACGCTGACGCTCACCACCGGACAATTCGGCCGGTTTGTGTTCCAGGCGATGGCCCAGCCCTACCCGCTCCAGCAACGCCGTGGCACGCTGACGCGCCTCCGGGATCGCGGTCTTGCCGATCAGCAGCGGCATGCAGACGTTTTCCAGCGCAGTGAATTCCGGCAGCAGATGGTGGAACTGATACACGAAGCCGAGGGCGCGATTACGCAGCAGGCCGCGTTTCTTCTCGCTCAGCGCCGACAGTTCCTCGCCGTCGAGCCAGACGCTGCCCTTGGTCGGCGTATCGAGGCCACCCAACAGGTTGAGCAAGGTACTTTTGCCCGAGCCCGACTTGCCGACAATCGCCACGCGCTCGCCCGGGTGCAACTCCAGTTGCAGGCCGGCCAACACTTCCACCGATTCCGGGCCTTCCTCGTAGGACTTGCCCAGGCTGCGGCAGCTCAAGATTGCTTTATCACTCATGCCCGACTCACTCATAACGTAGCGCCTCCGCAGGCTGGGTGCGCGCGGCACGCCAGGCTGGATACAGGGTGGCGAGGAAACTCAGGACCAACGCCGCAGAGCAGACCATCACGACGTCCTGGCTCTGCACTTGCGATGGCAGGTAATCGATGAAATACACGTCGGCGTTGAGGAACTTGTGCCCGATCAATCCTTCGAGGGCGGAGATCGCGGCACTGACATTCAGCGCGGCGAAGATCCCGACCACGGCGCCAATGGCCGTACCGACCACACCAATCACCGTGCCTTGCACCATGAACGTGCGCATGATCGTGCCCGGCGTGGCGCCCAGTGTGCGCAGGATCGCGATGTCGCCCTTCTTGTCGTTCACCACCATCACCAGCGTGGAAATGATGTTGAACGCCGCGACGGCAACGATCAGCAGCAGCAACAGGCCGATCATGGCTTTTTCCATGCGGATCGCCTGGTACAGGTTGCCGTGGGTGCGGGTCCAGTCGCGGGCGTAGTAGCGGTCTTCACCGAGATCGCGGGCGATGCTCCACGCAGTGCGCGGTGCCTGGAAC
>NZ_JBGCUL010000684.1:0-2467 GCF_054177685.1 Pseudomonas sp. P5_A2_2 | reverse complement strand
GCCAAGGTGTGTGCCCCATAAAAGCTGAAGAGACAATTATCTGATCAAAAGTGAACCACTTTGTGACATGCGAACTCGCCTTATAATAATAAGTTCCATGACAAGGAGACAACTTTCCATTGCGACTATAGGGTTGAATCCCACCTAAACTACGCCAAAATGGGTTATAAAGAATAAATGGTTCTTCAACAACTACGCGCCTATCTCTAGTGGCGACCAACTTATCATATATAGGCTTATCAAAAGGCTCGTCATTATAATCGCCCATCAAAATCACTTTAGCGTCATAGCCTTCTTCTTTAAAAACGGTATCTATGTCCGCTCTCAAAGCGTAACCAAGTTCATCCCGCCCCAGTTCTGGACGAGATCGCCTACTGGGCCAGTGAGACACATAAAAATAAAATCGCTCCTCACTACCTACAACCTTAAACTCCAGCCTAACTGCGACCCTTAAATTGCCAGAATAGTGAGGATGGACAATATTCTTACTTTCAATAAGCTCTAATTTATCCGAGCGATAAAAAACAGCAATATCAAAAATTATCCTCCCTTCCTTGCCGGTTATACTTATGGACTCGAAGCCCGATCTCAAAAAAGATCTACCTAACGCCCGTACAAACGAATCAGAAACCTCTCCAAATGCTACCAAATCGAGTTCCAGTAGTTCTTCTAGGTGGCAAAACAAGAACCACGGACGAAGGACAGTTGCGATATCGGGCTCTTTCGCAGATGCAACTGGCGGTTTAAGACCGACATTCCACCAAGCGAACGTTATATTCATTAAAACTTCCCTAGCACGTCATCAGTCCGCCTTGCAGCGCCACAATGTACTACGACGCTCCCCTAGTGACAAAACAAACTTTCTCTTCCCATGCCCCCCTCAAAGCCTATAGGCTGACGCATGTGAAAATACAACTTGTTCATAATCAGATCACACAATGCTATCTGCGCGTTAACTCTCGAACAAAACCTTGGCACGCCGCCAGTGCGATCAATCCTCGGTCGCCGGTGTCGGTGATGGCGACAATTCGTTGAGCATACGCTGGGTCAAGTCGGGCGCGTGTTCTTCCATGAACCACGCCGCCGGCGCCGGTACCGGCTGACACTGCACAGCCACCGGCTGAATCCGTGGCGTCGAGGAGGACTGACAGCCGCAAATCAGCAGTGGCAAGGCGATCGCGCAAACGAGCCTGGTCTTTCTGTGCATTGGTCAAAGTCTCGTGGTGGGATTGGTCACTGGCCGAAAGGCGCTGCTCGAGTGCGAGGCGCTTGTCCTGATCGGTGCGGATCTGGGCGGCGGCAGCATTGCTGATGGCGATGAGGTCGTTCTGATGCAGGCCGGCCTGCTCGGCGAGTTGCTTGCCGTAGCGCCAGTCCTGCACCTTCCATACGCTGGCGACAGTGATCAGCAGCAGCGCCAGCGCCCCCACCATCGCCAACTTGAGCGCAGCCGGGTTCATGGCACATCCGTGAAGAAGACGTGATGCCCGAGCGCCAGCGTCTGTGTGGCGCCTTTCACCCAGACCGGCGGCCTCGGCATGGTGGTCGCGTAGTAATGGGTGGCACCGCCGGTGGGATCCAGCACCCTTCCATCGATTACCTGGTCAGCGGCAATCCGCACCTGCGCGAGCTCACGGAAGGGAATCTGCTTGGCGCCACTSAGGTAKGCGAAGTTCGGATCGYTCYTGTTCCAGCARCTGAACTGGTACGGYWTCTGGCACACRCCGSCATAGCCCTCYCCCCACCACGACTTGGCCTTGCCRTCGTTCACSCGGTTGCGGATGGTCCAGGCCACGGCGAYCTGGCCGGCCAGGGATTCGCCGCGGGCCTCGCTCCACAATGTTCGGGCGAGGATGTCGCGGTCTCTCTCGGATACGGTCATCACTTTTCTCCAGGCAAAAAAAATCCCGCTCGATGGCGGGTGCGTTGTGCGGTGGCTGCGTGTTACATCACGTCGGCAGCTATCGACTCGGGGGCTGCAACGATCTCGGGAATCGCAGGCTCGGCAGGCCAGATCGGTGCGGCGTACCAGGTCGGCTGAACGGTAACCTTGCCCAGGGAAAACTTGTAACCCTTCCAGGCTTTCAGATTAAGCAACAACGCCGAGTGCTCGGCTTCATCTTCTTCTGTCGCATCGCCGGCGTCGATGCCGTAACCGATCGTTTCGACACGGTCTTGAATGCGGGTGATCTGCAGCACCGCTCTGGCATTCTTTGCGGCCAGCTCTGCATTGGCTTCGGCCAGTTGCGCAGCCTGTGCAGTGGCGTCCTTCATGGCTTTGGTGATCAGCTGGGACCAGTCGATACTCATGTTGGCAGCTCCACTTTTCCATCAGTTGTTACAATAATTGGTTTTGGAAATCGGACTGCTTCAGATGCGTCGAATCCATGAGGTAAGAGTAACGTAAGCTCAATCTGGCCATCTTTCCTTGTTACATCTCCGATTAGCCACGGATTCTCTACAGCAC
>NZ_JBGCUL010000683.1:0-2467 GCF_054177685.1 Pseudomonas sp. P5_A2_2 | reverse complement strand
CAAAGCCCTGTGGGAGCGAGCTTGCTCGCGATTGGATCTATCAGCCGCGATGGCTTTGCTGGTACTCCGACAACGCCGGCAGCAATTGTTTGTCGATGGCCTGGCGCACCGCCGGCAGGATCGTCGCGCTGCTGGTGTACATCTCCTTGACCATCTTGCGAAGCTCATACGCTCGCGCATCGTCCAAGCCCCTTACCACGCACTCGCAAGCCTGCTCGGCGGTGGCGCCACTGGGCACGTTGAACCCCAACGACTTGAGCTGGCCCAACAGGTCTTCCTGGTCTATCAAATCGGCGTGCATCATGACGCAATCCTTCTTCAGGGAACGGTGTCGTGGTTCGATTCTGGTGGTGGTGCCGGGTGTCGGCAAGGGCGAATTGTCGCAATGGCTCAATTGGTTATGAACATGTCGTTTTCGGCTAACCTGGCTCGCGGGGTAGTGGGCACACTGGACTCAGCTCGCTTCACGAAGGTTTGGTCACCCTCGCACGGCAGCTCCTCAACAGTACCCTCTGCCTCGATCCTGTCACGGCTTGATCGGGGTTTTTTTTGTCTGTGAATCAGGGAAATATGAGGTGTCTGTCCGGACGCCATCGCGGGCAAGCCACGCTCCCACAGGATCGGGGTTGCCACAGGTTTGGCGAACAACGCCAAACCTGTGGGAGCGGGCTTGCTCCGGGCGGCGTTCCGACGATGAACGATGACGCGGTTTAACGTTGTAGCACTAGGATGCGCGACAACAACTCATCCCGGTCCACATAGCAACCCTGGAAATGCCGCGCCCCGGTGGCGGGGTCGAAGGCGTTGCGGGCATGCAGGGTGCGGCGGTTGTCGAAGCACCACAACTCCCCGGGATTGAGCCGCTGCATCAACCTGAACCGAGGCTCGCGGGTCATCGCGATAAAGCGCCGGTAGGCGCGATAGAGCCTGGGCATCTGTTCCACCGACGCATCGAACGGTCCGCGCAGAAAGTTCGCCATGCGGATTTCCGACACCTGCCCCAACGCATCCAGGGCAATGATCGGCGCGAGGCAGCGGTAGTCGCTGTGACGGTCCTTGTTGCGAAACTCCACGGGGATTTCGCAGAGGTTTTTGAAGGATTCGGGGTCTTCCCGGCGCAAGGCGTCGGCGATGGCAAAACCATCGACAAAAATGCTCTCGCCACCCTCGGCGTCATTGACCAGGCAATGCAGGAACTGCAGCCCCGGTTGCAACTCACGGGTTGGCAAATCGCTGTGCAGCGGCAGGTTGAAGGCGGTGTAGGCGTTGCTGTCGGCGTCGGCCTTGGATTGCACGTTGAACAGCACGCCGAAATTGCTCTCGCGGATGAAGGAAATCCGTTGGGCGATCAGTTTCAGGGAGCCGGGTTCGGTGGGTACACCACGGACCTGGGTCAATCCGAAATCCCGAACCGCCAACAACCATTGTAACAAGGCGTCGGTGTCGTTCATCAGCGCTTGATACTCGAACACCGGCAACTGCAAATCGCTGTGCCAGAGCCTGGCTTTCGGCTTGCGTGCCTGGCGTTCGGCGCGGGACTCGTCGTCATAGGCGTGGGCGCGCAGCCAGCCGGGGTCGAAGCGGCTGCTGTGGCCGTCCTGCCAGTCAACCGACAGGCAACCTTCGGTGTCGATGTGCACTTGTTCAAGTGTCAGATCTTCAGCCACATCGACGATTTCCAGCACTTGCTCGCGGGTCACGGTGTAGACGCACTGCGGGCACGGGCAGTTATCCCGTAGCCATTGATGGTGGAAAGGGCTGACGCGATCGTCGGCCCAATTCACCAGAACACGGTCCGCCAGGGTCTGCACGCCAGTCAGCGCGCTGATCAACGGATAGGTACGAAAGTCGGCAAATGCTGCGGCGGTGTTCATGGCGATCTCCTTGTTATTTTTTTGGGGGTAATGCGATCACTCGGCCAATGTACTCGGGCGTTGGCAGGTCCGCCTGTTCGGCGACAATGGCTTGCAGTCGGCCCAAGGACAGTTCGCTGAACGGTGCCGAGCGCGGCCCGGCGAGATCCACGTGCAGCAGCATCTGTTCGTTGCCGGCGAGTTCCTGGGCATCACCGACCAGATGCAGGCTGTGATAGAGGTGCACGCGCTTGCTGTCGTGGGCAATGATTTGAGTGTGCACTTCGACTTGGGCGTCGAGCTTCACTTCGTGCAGGTAGTTGAGGTGCAGTTCGAGGGTGAACAGCGAGTTGCCGCTGGCTTCGCGGCTGTTGCTGTCCAGGCCCAGGCGATCCATCAGCGCGTCGGTGGCGTAGCTGAAAATCAGCAGGTAGAAGGCGTCGCGCAGGTGGCCGTTGTAGTCGACCCAGTCTGGGATGATGGTGGTTTGGTAGGTGGTGAGGGTGGGCATGGTTTCTGATCCAATTTGTGTGGTGACTGGACTGCCGCTATCGCGAGCAAGCTCGCTCCCACAGTGATTTGCAGTGTGAATACGTGATTTGCAGTGTGAATAC
>NZ_JBGCUL010000682.1:0-2468 GCF_054177685.1 Pseudomonas sp. P5_A2_2 | reverse complement strand
CCTGGGGACGCAATGGTCTGTTGAGCCTGCACGGCAGCAAGTTTCTCCATGGGCTGACGCAGCAAGACATCAACCTGATCATCCGTCCTCATCCGCAAAGCCTGGTGTCGGAGCCGGCATTGATCCAGGAGTTGCAAGCGTTGTTCCCCGGCAACCTGCGCCTGGAGTGGGACTTTTCGCCGATTCCGTTCGAGGCCATGGCCAAAAGCGACGTGATGATTTCCGATATCTCCGGGGTGATTTTCGACTACGCGTTTCTGTTCGAGAAACCGGTGATCACTGTGGGCATCGAGCCGGTACGCGAAGGCACCGAAGCCAGCGATCTGCCCTACGATCCCTGGGAATTAACGGTGTTGAACGACATCGGTCTGCGGCTGACCGAGCAGGACATCGACCGGTTAACTGACTATCTGCCGACACTTACCCAGGACGAACGGTTCAAGCGCAACATCCGCGCCTTGCGCGCCGAGTACGTGGTGAACTTCGGCTGCGCGGTCCAGCCGATCATGAAGGCTATCAAGCCACTGATTGAGGATCACGCAAACGTGACTCAGCCGTTTGCCGCCCTTGAGCAGCGTGCGGAGTAGGGAGGGGAGGTCATGGCTAATCTGCTCGCTGGACTGTCGATATTGATCCCGGCGCTGGTCCTGGCCGTGACGGTGCACGAGGCTGCCCATGCGCTGACGGCCGCGCTGTTTGGTGACAGGGCGGCGGTGGCGGGCGGGCGTGTTTCCCTCAATCCACTCAAGCATTGCTCGTTGCTGGGCACGGCGGTGGTGCCGTTTTCGCTATTCATCCTGACGTCGCTGATGACCCTGCCMGGGATGTTGGTGGGTTGGGGCAAAGCGGTGCCGATCAGCGAGCATTTGTCCTCTCGCAAGGCCGGGCTATTGTGCACCGCACTGGCCGGGCCGGTGGCAAACCTGCTGCTGGCCGCACTCTGCATCGGTGTGCGCAACCAGGTGCAGGAACACGCCTGGTTGGTCGCGTTTCTGGAGACCTGCGCGTCTCTCAATCTATTCCTCTGTGTGGTCAACATGCTGCCCGTGATGCCACTGGATGGCGCGACGTGCATTCAGGCCCTGAGCAGTGAGCGCGTGTGGAATTACTACAAGCACATTCAGCCCTGCCTCTATGTCACCGGCGCCGGGTTGTTGTTCACGGGTTTGTTAAGCAAGTACATCGTTTGGGCTACACAGAGTCTTCTGAGTTCCCTGCCTAGTGGAGTGATTCATGGCTAGTTACGGACTGTTTCTAATTCTGGCAACCCTGACCGTGCTCAGCCCCGGTCCTGGGGTGGTGCTGACGATTTCCAACTCGCTGCGTCACGGCTGGACCGGTTCGCTGCCCGGCATCTTCGGTATCGCGTTGGGCGCTTTTGTCGTGGCGGGTATTTCCGCCAGTAGCGTAGGGTTGATCCTGGCCGCCTCGGCCACTGCGTTCACCATTCTCAAATACATCGGCGCACTGTACTTGTTGTACCTGGGGATCAAGATGTGGCGTACAAAGAGTTTTATCCCCGAACTCAAAGTCACTTCGTCGCGTCCGTGGCGTCGATTCGTCGAGGCGTTGTCGATCCAGTTGCTGAACCCCAAGGCCGGTTTCTTCTTTCTCGCAGTATTCCCTCAGTTCATCAAACCGGAGGGTAACTACTACAGCCAGTTCTTCTTGCTGGTGTCGTCCTATAGCTTGCTCGTCGTACTGGTTCATACCGGATATGCCCTCATGGCCAACGGCGCAAGAGGCTGGCTCTCCACGAACAAGGGCGCCAGGATTGTCGGTAAACTGTCGGGTATCACCTTCTTTTGCTTTGGCGTGCTGATGGCTTCAGCCAGCAAATAAACAGACTTGAATGATTTAACCAAGGAGGCTTCATGGCCAGAAAGGCAATCAACTTTTTACTATTGGACGAAGACCGCGAGCGACTGAAGAAAATCGCCCGTTCCGGACTTCTGCCGTATAGAAGTGTCACCCGGGCTTCGATTCTGCTGTTACTGGAAAGCGGACTCTCCCCCAAGGAAATCAGCTTCCGGCTGAACATCTCGGCACCGGTAGTGTTCAAGTGGCGTAGCCGTTACTTGGCGTCCGGTATCGATGGGTTGGAGGATCTTCCTCGCAGCGGATTGCCGAAGGTGTTGCCGATGGTCGTGGGTGGATAACGCGCTTCGGTATCGCTCAGACGGGCTCTTGAGGCGCAATCATTCGGGTTTTTGGTGAGCCGTTTGAGTTGTGCTGGAAGATGTCCTGTGGCTGTCCCTTGTCATTGAAAAACACTGCCCGATCCCCGCCGAGTGCCTTTTCCCAGACGCTTGTAGATCAGTTTTACAGTGAGCAGATAGTAGTACCGAGTGGATGGGGTGTGATTTTCCAGATGCCGATCTATAAACCATTTCACGTGTTTGATATTCCAGTTCCAAGGGGTGTCTCGTTTCCAGCGTTTTTGAATCGCCATTTGCATGGTCCTGGCT
>NZ_JBGCUL010000681.1:0-2470 GCF_054177685.1 Pseudomonas sp. P5_A2_2 | reverse complement strand
GGGTGTCACGTTCACCTACCTCGGCCTCGCCACCGACGAAACCGCTGCCGTGCATTTCAATGGCAAAGCGAGCCCCAACCTGTTCGTCGCGGGAGAGATGATGGCCGGCAATGTTCTGGGCAAGGGCTACACCGCCGGCATCGGCATGGCCATCGGTACCGCGTTTGGCCGCATCGCCGGTGTGCAGGCGGCCGCTTCTGTGGGCTTTGGCGTCTCATCTGCAAACACGGAGTCTCGACATGCAACTGTTTGATCCCCAAGCGTCGGGCGGGTTAATCCCCGTGTTGAATCTTGACGAAAGTGAAGTCCAGCGGCAGATGACCATCTGCAATGCCTGCCGTTATTGCGAAGGCTTTTGCGCGGTATTTCCGGCGATGACCCGGCGTCTGGAATTCACTCAGGCCGACATCCACTACCTGGCGAACTTGTGCCATAACTGCGGCGCGTGCTTGCACGCCTGTCAGTACGCCGCCCCACACGAATTCGACGTCAACATACCCAAAGCCATGGCCAAAGTGCGCCTGGATACTTACGCCGAATACGCCTGGCCGCAAGTGATGGGCAAGTTGTATCAGCGCAACGGCCTGACCCTGGCGCTGGCTTCCGGTGGGGGACTGGCCTTGTTTTTATGCCTGACCCTGATGCTCATGGGCAACCTGTTTACGGCCATTCCCGGGGGCAACTTCTACAAGATTTTCCCGCATAACACCCTGGCGCTGATGTTCGGTTCGGTGTTCGGCTTTGCGGTACTTGCCCTGACCATGGGTGTACGGCGCTTCTGGCGCAACGTTTCACCGGTCGCAGCGCCACTGCCGTTGAAAACGTCCGCTGCATTGGAGGCTACGGCCAACGTCGCGAAGCTCAAATACCTGGACGGCGGCCATGGCGAAGGCTGCAACAACGCCGACGATCAATTCACCTTGTGGCGACGCCGATTCCACCACCTCACCTTCTACGGCTTCATGCTGTGCTTCGCCGCTACCGGTGTCGCCACGCTCTTTCACTACTTGCTGAAGTGGTCGGCGCCTTATCCGATCTTCAGCTTGCCGGTGATGTTGGGTATTGCCGGTGGCATCGGCCTGCTGATCGGCCCGGCGGGTCTTCTTTGGCTGAACCTGCGTCGCAACCCTGCGCACGGCGATGAGAACCAAAAACCCATGGATCGCGGCTTCATCGCGCTGCTGTTTCTGGTCAGCGCAAGCGGCCTGGCGCTACTGGCTTTCCGTGAAACCAGCGCCTTGGGCTTGATGCTGGCTATCCATCTCGGCCTGGTCATGGCGTTTTTCTTGACCATGCCCTACAGCAAATTCGCCCATGGAATATTCCGCAGCGCAGCGCTGCTCAAACACGCCATCGAGAAGCGTCAACCCAACCCGATCAACGCCGGCAGCGACTGACGGTTAAAACACTCATTCCAAAAACAATAGTGAGCATAACGGTAGCCATGATGAAAACGACAACGGCAACAACCCGAGCCAAGGGGTCAAAATTGGGCGCCATTTTGCGGGTCACCAGCGGTAACTTTCTCGAGCAGTTCGACTTCTTTCTGTTCGGGTTCTACGCGACCTACATTTCCCAGACCTTCTTTCCAGCCACCAGCGAGTTTGCCTCGCTGATGATGACCTTCGCGGTATTCGGCTCCGGATTCCTGATGCGTCCGTTAGGCGCCATTGTGCTGGGGGCGTACATCGACAAGGTGGGCCGTCGCAAAGGGCTGATCGTGACGCTGTCGATCATGGCCGCCGGTACCGTATTGATCGCTCTGGTGCCGGGCTATGCCGCCATCGGCGTGGCGGCACCGATTCTAGTGTTGTTGGGCAGGCTGCTACAGGGCTTCTCCGCCGGCGCGGAAATGGGCGGTGTTTCCGTGTATCTGTCGGAAATTTCCACCCCCGGTCACACCGGTTTCTACACCAGTTGGCAATCGGCCAGCCAACAGGTGGCGATCGTCGTCGCGGCCGCGTTGGGCTACACGATCAATGCCACGATGCAAGCCGCTGAAATCGCCGATTGGGGCTGGCGTATTCCGTTCTTCATTGGCTGTGTGATCATCCCGTTCATTTTCATTATTCGCCGCTCACTGGAAGAAACCGCTGCCTTCACTGCTCGCAGCCATCGTCCAACAACTCGCGAAGTTTTTCGCTCGATGCGTGACAACTGGCGCACCGTACTGGCGGGCGGCTTGCTGGCGTCCATGACCACCACCACGTTCTACCTGATTACGGTCTACACACCGACGTTTGGCAGGACAGTACTGAACCTGAGCACCACCGACAGCCTGGTGGTCACACTGCTGGTCGGCATCAGCAACTTTATCTGGCTGCCTATCGGCGGCGCCCTCTCCGACCGCATTGGCCGTCGGCCACTGTTGCTGGCGATATCGTTGCTGTGCATCTTCACCGCCTATCCCGCCATGCACTGGCTGGCAGCGGCGGCGAGCTTCGAACGACTGCTCGCTGTGCTGCTGTAC
>NZ_JBGCUL010000680.1:0-2471 GCF_054177685.1 Pseudomonas sp. P5_A2_2 | reverse complement strand
ATGCTGTACAGCGCGACGAGCGTGTTGTCCCGTGGAGCGGCAAGTCGCAGCAGCAAATAGGCTTGTTGATCGTCGGCGCCGTACAGCTTGGCGTTGCCGAAGACTTGATTGGCCCAGAGGCTGCTTTCGCCGCAATCGCGCGCCTGGCACCAAAAAAGCAACCCGGCGCCCTGTTGTTGCAAGGCCTCGCGGGCAGCGGTGAATGCCTCGATGGATGAATGTTCAGGTGGCAACTCGTAGGTCACCGAAGTGACGTTGCCGCGGGCACTGACCTGACTGTCGAAACGTAACTGGCCACTGATTTTACGAATCGAACCCAACGGGTAGATCCGCTCCAGTTCGGCGGCGGGACGATAATCGACAATCCGGGCGTCGACCATGCGCGGTACTATCGGCAGGTCCTGACTGCCCGGAACATCGGCGGCGAACAACATGGGACTGAAACTGCACAGCACCAGCAAACTGAATGAACGCATGGATAGACTCATCGGATCAGCATGGCCTGGGCACCCTTGATGACACTGGCTTCATCGGCGCGTTGCGGTACCTGCAGACCACGCTGCACCGCCGGCCGAGCCTCCAGGGTCGCCATCCAGCGCTGCAACGCCGTCAAGCCCTCCACCGAGACGCCCGACCACTCGTAGCCGCGCACCCAGGGAAAGGTGGCGATGTCGGCAATGCTGTACTGATCGGCGAGGAACTCCACGCTTTGCAAACGCGTGTCGAGCACTTCGTAGAGGCGGCGGGTTTCATGCTGATAGCGGTCGATGGCGCCCTGGAGTTTTTCCGGAAAGTAGCGGAAGAACACGTTGGCCTGACCCTGCATCGGGCCGATGCCCCCCATCTGGAACATCAGCCACTGCAATACCAGCGAACGTCCCTTCGGGTCGCTCGGCATCAGTTTGCCGGTCTGTTCAGCGAGGTAAATCAGGATGGCGCCGGATTCGAACACGGCGAAATCGCCGTTGGCGCGGTCGACAATTGCCGGAATCCGGCCATTGGGGTTGATCTTGAGGAAGTCCGCGGACTTCTGCTCCTTTTTGTCGAAACTCAGGGCATGCACCGTGTAGGGCAGGCCGAGTTCCTCGAGCACGATAGAGACCTTGTGGCCATTCGGGGTCGCAGCGGTGTAGAGATCTATCATGGTTGTCTCCCATTTCAACCCGCCCAGCCTCGACAGTTGCCCGACGCAAGTCAAGGAATGGCGAAGAACCGATTGAAACAGTCTGCGACAAGATCGGCACCGGACTCGTCATTCAGGTGCAAATGGTGGCCGCCTGGCAGCTGTTCCCGGCTAAAGGGTAGACGCTCCAGCAATTCCGGGTGTTTGGCGAGCATGCCGTCGGCGGCAACCACCAGTGTTGCAGGACACTTGACCCGCTGGACGAAGGCCATGGCCTGTTCGGTGGTAAGACGCAGCGGCGATGGCAACGTGAGGCGATTGTCGGTGCGCCAGGTGTAACCGCCCGGCACCGGCATCAAGCCCCGCTGGGCCAGCAACTCGGCGGCTTCGCGGCTGACCGCGACTAAACCTTTCATGCGCGCTTCGATGGCTCGGTCGAGGGTGTCGTAGACCGGTTTGCGCTTTTCCCGCAGATCCAGTTGCGCTTGCAGGGCCATGCCCATTCGCTCGGCAGCGTTTTCACCTTTGTCTGTAGGAGGAATGATGCCGTCGATCAACGCCAGGTGGGTGACCCGCTCGGGCATCGCCCCGGCGATGATCAGCGAAGCGATGGCACCCATCGAATGCCCCATCAGCGCAAATTTGCGCAGTCCAAGCTGTTCGGCGACCTGCAGCACATCGTGGGCGTAGTCCCACATGGCGTAACCGGCTCCCGGCGGGCGATGCCCGGAATGACCATGACCGGCCATGTCCAGGGCGATGATGCGCAGGCCTTTGAGCTTCGGCGCCAGACGGGCAAAGCTGTTGGCGTTGTCCAGCCAGCCATGCAGGGCAATGACCGGCAAAYCGTCTTCGGGACCAAACAGGTGCGCCGCCAGTTCGATGTGCGGCAGGCTCAGGCGGACCTCTTCGACGACGTGRCTCATGCGCATTCCTGTTGTCGACGGCCGTCCCAGCGGTAGAACAGGCCTTTGAGCATTTCAGCGGTATCAAGGGGACGTTCGAGCGGAAACATGTGGCCGCCGGGCATGGTCAACGACTCGCCCAACGGCAGGCGGTCGACTGAACTTGCGTGATGGCGCATCACCACGCGGCTGTTGTGCCCGCGAACCACCGCCAGCGGCACTTGCAACTGCCGGGTGCTGCCCGGGCTGGTATGCGGCACGCCGCGATAGATGCTGATTTCCGTGGCCGGGTCGAACCGCAAGCGCAGCTTGTCATCGACCTGGTGCAAGCCATGTTGCAGGTAGGCATCGAAGCATTCCGGGTCGAAGCCGCGAAACAGGGTTTTACCGGCGAAGTACTTGCGCGCGCTTTCCAGGTCGGCGAATTCCTCACGACGACCGAG
>NZ_JBGCUL010000015.1:0-29245 GCF_054177685.1 Pseudomonas sp. P5_A2_2 | reverse complement strand
GCGGTCGGTATCTTCCAGCACAACATGAACTTCGCCGACGCCGGCAAGGTGTATGCGCTGTTGACCATCGGTGACGGTTTGGTGGCGCAATTGCCATCACTGTTGTTATCGACAGCCGCGGCGATCATGGTGACCCGTGCATCCGGTTCGGAAGACATGGGCAAGCAAATCAATCGCCAGATGTTCGCCTCGCCCAAGGCGCTGGCGGTGGCGGCGGGCTTGATGGCGGTCATGGGCCTGGTGCCCGGCATGCCGCACTTCTCGTTCCTGAGCATGGCGGCCCTGGCGGCTGGTGGCGCGTACCTGTTCTGGAAAAAGCAGAACGTCGCCAAGGTGCAGGCCCTGCAAGAGGTCAAGCGCCAGCAGGAGCTGCTGCCGTCGCCGGCACGCGCCCAGGAAACCAAGGAGCTTGGCTGGGATGACGTGACACCGATCGACATGATCGGCCTGGAAGTGGGTTATCGCCTGATTCCGTTGGTGGACCGCAACCAGGGTGGCCAGTTGCTGGCGCGGATCAAGGGGGTGCGCAAGAAATTGTCCCAGGACCTGGGCTTCCTGATGCCCACGGTGCATATCCGCGACAACCTCGACCTGGCGCCCAGTGCCTATCGCCTGACCCTCATGGGGGTGATCCTGGCCGAAGCGGAGATTTACCCGGATCGCGAACTGGCGATCAACCCGGGGCAGGTCTACGGCACGCTCAACGGCATTACCGCCAAAGATCCGGCTTTTGGCCTGGAGGCGGTCTGGATTGAAATCAGCCAGCGCGCCCAGGCGCAATCCCTCGGTTATACGGTGGTCGATGCCAGTACCGTAGTGGCTACCCACTTGAACCAGATTCTCTACAAGCACTCCAGTGAACTGATCGGTCACGAAGAAGTGCAGCAACTCATGCAATTGCTGGCCAAAAGCTCGCCGAAACTGGCCGAGGAGCTGGTGCCGGGCGTGGTTTCGCTGTCGCAGCTGCTCAAGGTGCTGCAAGCGCTGCTGGCCGAACAAGTGCCTGTGCGCGATATCCGCAGTATTGCCGAGGCTATCGCCAACAATGCCGCCAAGAGTCAAGATACCGCCGCGCTAGTGGCTGCCGTGCGGGTTGGCGTATCCCGTGCAATCGTGCAAAGCATTGTAGGCACTGAGTCGCAGCTGCCAGTCATCACGCTGGAGCCAAGGTTGGAACAGATATTGCTCAATAGTCTGCAAAAGGCCGGGCAAGGCTCGGAAGAAGGCGTTCTGCTGGAGCCAAGCATGGCTGAGAAGCTGCAACGTTCGTTGATCGACGCGGCGCAGCGGCAGGAGATGCAAGGTCAGCCGGTGATTCTGCTGGTGGCCGGTCCGGTTCGCGCGATGCTCTCGCGATTCGGTCGGCTCGCAGTCCCGGGTTTGCACGTGTTGGCTTACCAGGAAATCCCTGACAACAAGCAAGTGACCATCGTTGCGACAGTAGGGCCCAACGGCTGAGGTAGTGGTTTATGCAAGTTAAGCGTTTTTTCGCCGCCGATATGCGTCAGGCCATGAAGCTGGTTCGCGATGAGCTGGGCGCTGATGCCGCCATCATTGGCAACCGCCGGATCGCCGGAGGTGTCGAGCTGACGGCTGCGCTGGATTACAAGTTGTCGGCGCTGGCGCCGCGGGTTCCGAACATGGAGCTCGAGGACGAGCTGCGCAAGACTCAGTCGCGGATCGTCACCGCCCAGGCCGAATTGAGCCTGCGTAGCGATGGCGAGAGCGACCAGAGCACCAACCGTCAGTTGTTCGCCGGCTTGCCGTTGACCGCCGCCGAGCCGCTGATCGAGCCGACGTACGCCGAACCCCGTCGCCCCGCACCAGCCGCTGCGCCAGCGTCCGGTGGCGTGGACCCGCGGGCGTTCGACTCGATGCGATTCGAGCTCAACAGCCTGCGCGAACTCATGGAAGTCCAGCTGGGCTCCCTGGCCTGGAATCAGTTGCAAGGCAGCCGTCCGGACCAAGCCAACCTCTGGCGCCGCCTGCAACGCATTGGCCTGTCTGGCCCGCTGTCGCGCGACCTGCTGGCGCTGATCACCGAAATCGAAGAACCCCGTCAGGCCTGGCGCATGTTGCTGGCGCACCTGGCGCGCATGATCGTTACCCCCGAAGTCGAGCCGCTGGAGGAGGGCGGTGTGATCGCCATGGTCGGCCCTGCCGGCATGGGCAAGACCACCACCCTGGCCAAACTGGCGGCCCGTTACGTGCTCAAGTACGGCGCGCAGAACATTGCGCTGGTGAGCATGGACAGCTTCCGCATCGGTGCCCAGGAGCAGCTCAAGACCCTGGGGCGCATTCTCAACGTGTCGGTGACCCACGTCGATCCGGGCCAGTCCCTGGTGCAGGCGCTGGAACCCTTGCTGCGCAAGCGGGTGGTGCTGATCGATACCGCTGGCCTGCAGGCCAGCGATCCGGCCCTGCGTATGCAACTCGAAAGCCTGGCCGGTCGCGGTATCCGCTCAAAAAATTATCTGGTCCTGGCAACCACCAGCCAAAAACAGGTTCTAACCGCCGCTTATCACAGTTACAAGCGTTGTGGGCTCGCTGGCTGCATCCTGACTAAACTGGATGAGACGGCTAGTCTGGGCGAGGTGTTGAGCCTGGCTATCAGTCATGAGTTACCCGTGGCCTACCTGACCGATGGCCCGCGGATTCCGGATGATCTCCATCTGCCGCGCCGTCATCAGTTGGTCAGTCGCGCCGTCAGCGTACAAATGCAGGAAGAACCCAGCGAAGAAGCCATGGCTGACATGTTCGCTGATATTTACCACAGCCAAACCAAGCAGGTTGGCTAAGGTAGTAATGAACAGTTTTTGTACCTACATCGATGGTCTGCCATGCATTGTTCCGATTGCGAACGCGCAGCCAGTAATGTGGCCTCCGTCTATGCAAGACAAGGTAAAGAAATAACATGGGCAGCATGCATCCCGTACAGGTGATTGCGGTGACCGGCGGCAAAGGTGGCGTCGGGAAAACTAATGTGTCAGTGAACTTGTCCCTGGCTCTGGCTGAGCTTGGCCGGCGCGTCATGCTGTTGGACGCCGACCTGGGACTGGCGAACGTCGACGTTCTGCTGGGCCTGACACCCAAACGTACCCTGGCCGACGTGATCGAGGGCCGCTGCGAACTGCGCGATGTACTGCTGCAGGGACCCGGCGGCATCCGAATCGTTCCGGCCGCATCCGGCACTCAGAGCATGGTGCATCTGAGCCCCGCGCAACACGCCGGCCTGATCCAGGCCTTCAGTGATATCGGCGACAACCTCGACGTATTGGTGATCGACACCGCTGCGGGCATTGGTGACTCGGTCGTCAGTTTCGTTCGCGCAGCCCAGGAAGTGCTGCTGGTGGTGTGCGACGAGCCGACTTCGATTACCGATGCCTACGCCTTGATCAAGTTGCTCAATCGCGACTACGGCATGAACCGCTTCCGCGTTCTGGCCAACATGGCCCAGAGCCCGCAGGAAGGACGCAACCTGTTCGCCAAGTTGACCAAGGTCACGGATCGCTTCCTCGACGTCGCCCTGCAATACGTCGGCGCTGTGCCCTACGACGAAAGCGTGCGCAAGGCCGTGCAGAAACAGCGTGCCGTCTACGAAGCCTTCCCGCGCTCCAAGTGCTCGCTGGCGTTCAAGGCCATCGCGCAGAAGGTCGATACCTGGCCACTGCCTGCCAACCCGCGCGGGCACCTGGAATTTTTCGTCGAGCGCCTCGTGCAGCAGACAGCAGGACCGGTTCTATGACAGCAAGCGGTTACAACCTCTACAAAAAATCGGCGCGTGATGCGCAGTACGAGCTGATCGAGCGTTACGCGCCGCTGGTTAAACGCATTGCCTACCACTTGCTGGCGCGCCTGCCGGCCAGTGTCCAGGTCGAAGACCTGATCCAGGCCGGGATGATCGGCCTGCTTGAAGTGTCGACCAAATATGACGCCAGCAAAGGCGCCAGTTTCGAGACGTACGCGGGCATTCGAATCCGCGGCGCCATGCTCGATGAAGTGCGCAAGGGGGACTGGGCGCCACGTTCGGTTCACCGCAATACGCGCATGGTCAGCGACGCCATTCGCTCGATTGAAGCGAAAACCGGCCGTGACGCTAAAGATCACGAAGTTGCGGCCGAACTCCAATTGAGTCTCGACGATTACTACGGGATTTTGAACGACACCCTGGGCAGCCGGTTATTCAGTTTCGACGATCTGTTGCAGGACGGCGAACACGAAGGGCTGCACGAGGATGGCGCGAGTGCTCATATCGAGCCGTCACGCGATCTGGAAGATGAACGCTTCCAGGCTGCGCTGGCGGAGGCGATTGCCAATTTGCCGGAGCGTGAGCGACTGGTGTTGGCGCTGTACTACGACGAAGAGTTGAACCTCAAGGAAATCGGTGAGGTCCTGGGGGTCAGCGAATCTCGGGTCAGCCAGTTACACAGCCAGTGCGCGGCCCGTTTGCGGGGGCGTTTGGGGGAGTGGCGAGCGCGCTGAAG
Organism: Pseudomonas sp. P5_A2_2; assembly: GCF_054177685.1. Lineage (NCBI taxonomy): Bacteria > Pseudomonadati > Pseudomonadota > Gammaproteobacteria > Pseudomonadales > Pseudomonadaceae > Pseudomonas > Pseudomonas sp. P5_A2_2. The sequence continues at coordinate 24,761 of NZ_JBGCUL010000015.1, read as the reverse complement.
GCAGTGTGGGGGACACTGCGAACGAGGCCGGTGTGGTGTTGAACTGCGCCGGTCGCGATCTGTTGTGCTCCAGACAGTCATTGAGTGCTTTGCCGGATTGATTGAAATGGCGCGTCCAGGTGCTGGGCGCGTTTAAGACTGCTTGGAGGTCGAATTGGACAAGAACATGAAAATCCTCATCGTTGATGACTTCTCAACGATGCGGCGGATCATCAAGAACCTGCTGCGTGACCTTGGGTTCACCAACACCGTCGAGGCCGACGATGGCACTACCGCCATTCCGGTGCTCAACAGCGGAAGCATCGACTTTCTGGTAACGGACTGGAACATGCCTGGCATGACCGGTATCGATCTGCTGCGCCACGTGCGTGCCGATGAAAAGCTCAAGCACCTGCCGGTGTTGATGGTGACCGCTGAAGCCAAGCGTGAGCAGATCATCGAAGCGGCCCAGGCCGGTGTTAACGGCTATGTGGTCAAACCCTTCACGGCCCAGGCGTTGAAAGAAAAAATCGAGAAGATTTTCGAACGCATCGGTTGATGAGTGCGCCACGGGGGAGCTATGGGCAATAACGAAACTTCATTGGGCGACTTTGAGTCGACCCTGAAAAAACACGCCGTCGAATTGGTCGCGAGCCTTGAAAAAGGCAGGTTCGGCGACGCGGTGCAATTGATCCATGAGCTCAACCAGACCCGTGACCGCGGCCTGTATCAGGAAGTGGGCAAGCTCACTCGCGAACTGCATAGCGCGATCGTCAATTTCCAGATTGACCCGCACATGCCGCAAGCCGAAGAAGTGTCCCAGATCACCGACGCCACCGAGCGTCTGGGCTATGTGGTCAAGCTGACCGAGGCCGCGGCCAACCGCACCATGGACCTTGTGGAAAGTGCCACGCCGCTGGTCAATGGCCTGGCCGATGAAGCCAAGGTCTTGAGCGCGGACTGGGGGCGCTTCATGCGTCGCGAAGTCGGCGCCGAAGAGTTTCGTGAACTGGCCCGACGGGTCGAGGGGTTCCTGGCGCGCAGCGGCACGGACAATCGCGCGGTGTCGGGCAACCTCAACGACATCCTGCTCGCCCAGGATTACCAGGACCTCACGGGACAAGTGATCAAGCGAGTGACCCAGTTGGTCACCGAAGTCGAAAGCAACCTGCTCAAGCTCGTGCTGATGGCCAGTCAGGTGGACCGCTTTGCGGGCATCGAACATGACCGTGAAGCGATGCTTGCTGAAAAAGATCCACAAAAACATCTCTCTCAGGGTGAAGGTCCGCAGATTCATGCCGATAAAAGAGAAGACGTTGTGTCCGGTCAGGACGATGTGGACGATTTGTTATCCAGCCTGGGATTTTAGAGTTTTAGAATTTTAGGTTTTTTGGGTTTTTAGACCTGTAGGAGCACCCCCTTAATGAGCTTCGGCGCCGATGAAGAGATCCTTCAGGATTTCCTGGTTGAGGCCGGCGAGATTCTAGAGCAACTGTCCGAGCAACTGGTCGAGCTGGAAAGCCGTCCGGATGATGCGGATCTGCTCAATGCAATTTTTCGCGGTTTTCACACTGTAAAAGGGGGCGCCKGCTTCCTCCAGCTCAACGAGCTGGTGGAGTGCTGCCACATCGCCGAGAACGTGTTCGACATCCTGCGCAAGGGTGAACGTCGCGTCGATTCGGAACTGATGGACGTGGTTCTCGAGGCGCTGGACGCGGTGAACAGCATGTTCAGCGAGGTCCGCGATCGCGGCCCGATCACGGCCGCTACACCGGAGCTGCTCGCGGCGCTGGCACGTCTGGCCGAACCGCAATCGGCTGACGAGACGGCTGCTGCACCTGTCGCCGCCGTGGTCGAAGCGCCTGTGGCTGAAAGCGAATCGGGCGATATCACCGACAATGAATTCGAACAACTGCTGGACTCGCTGAACGCCGTCAAGGCTCAGGCCGAGGCGCCGGCACCTGTTTCTGTGCCGGTCAGCGATGCTGCTGCCAGCGATGAAATCACCGATGCCGAGTTCGAGTCGTTGCTCGATCAACTACATGGCAAGGGCCAGTTCGCCATTGACGCGGTGGTCCCGGCGCCGGCTGCGCCAGAGGCCCCGAAAGCGGCCGGCGACAGCTCCGATATTACTGACGACGAATTCGAAGCACTGCTCGACCAACTGCACGGCAAGGGTAACTTCGCTGTCGATGCGCTCGAATCGGCCATTGCTTCAGTACCGACTCCTGCCGCGCCAGCCGCTGCGGCGGCCGGCAGCGATCTGATCAGCGATCACGAATTCGAATCGCTGCTCGACGAGTTGCACGGCAAGGGCAAGTTCAGCGAAGTCGGCAAGGCGACGGTTTCCAGCGGATCGAACACGTCCGTTGCCGCGCCGGCCGCGAAGGCAGCGGCGCCGAAACCTGTGGCCAAGGCACCCGAGCCCAAAGCCGAAACACCGGCCCCGGTAGCCGCTGCTGCACCGGCTGCTGCCCGTGCTCCGGCCGCGCCACCGGCGGAAAAGCCGGCCAGTGAAGCCGAGACCACSGTGCGYGTCGATACCGCGCGYCTCGACGAGATCATGAACATGGTSGGCGAGTTGGTGCTGGTGCGTAACCGCCTGGTCCGCCTGGGCCTCAACAGCGGCGACGAAGCCATGTCCAAGGCCGTGTCGAACCTCGACGTGGTCACCGCCGACCTGCAAACCGCGGTCATGAAGACCCGGATGCAGCCGATCAAGAAAGTCTTCGGGCGCTTCCCGCGCCTGGTTCGCGACCTGGCTCGCCAGCTCAAGAAAGAGATCAACCTGGAGCTGGTCGGCGAAGAAACCGACCTCGACAAGAACCTCGTCGAAGCCCTGGCCGACCCGCTGGTCCACTTGGTGCGCAACTCGGTCGACCACGGTATCGAAGAGCCGGCTGATCGCGAAGCGATGGGCAAGCCTCGCAGCGGCAAAGTGATTCTGTCCGCTGAACAGGAAGGCGACCACATCCTGCTGTCCATCTCCGATGACGGCAAGGGCATGGATGCCGATGTTCTGCGCGGCATCGCCGTGAAGAAAGGCTTGATGGACAAGGATGCGGCGGACCGTCTCAGCGAGTCCGATTGCTTCAACCTGATCTTCGCGCCGGGCTTCTCGACCAAGACCGAGATCTCCGACGTGTCCGGTCGTGGCGTGGGCATGGATGTGGTGAAAACCAAGATCGCCCAGCTCAACGGCACCATCAATATCTACTCGACCAAGGGCAAAGGCTCGAAGATCGTCATCAAGGTGCCGCTGACCCTGGCGATCATGCCGACGCTGATGGTCATGCTCGGCAACCAGGCGTTTGCGTTCCCGCTGGTGAACGTCAACGAGATCTTCCACCTTGACCTGTCGACTACCAACGTCGTGGACGGCCAGGAAGTGGTGATCGTGCGGGACAAGGCACTGCCATTGTTCTATCTCAAACGCTGGCTGGTCAGCTCCGCCGCTCACGAAGAGCAGCGCGAGGGCCATGTGGTGATCCTTTCGGTGGGCACGCAGCGGATCGGCTTTGTCGTCGATCAACTGGTGGGCCAGGAAGAAGTGGTCATCAAGCCATTGGGCAAAATGCTCCAGGGAACGCCGGGCATGTCCGGCGCCACCATCACCGGTGACGGCCGCATCGCGCTGATTCTCGATGTTCCGAGCATGCTCAAGCGTTACGCCACACGGCGTATTTGATTCTGGTGGAGCGGGGCGCCTGGCCTCGCTCCATCTAATGGAGTGTTTATGGCAGTCAAAGTCCTGGTGGTGGACGATTCGGGGTTTTTCCGCCGCCGCGTCTCGGAAATTCTTTCAGCGGATTCCAATATCCAGGTCGTCGGCACGGCGACCAACGGCAAAGAGGCGATCGATCAGGCGCTGGCCCTCAAGCCCGACGTGATCACCATGGACTACGAGATGCCGATGATGGATGGCATCACCGCCGTGCGGCACATCATGCAGCGCTGCCCGACCCCGGTCCTGATGTTTTCCTCGCTGACCCACGAAGGCGCCCGGGTCACGCTCGATGCGCTGGATGCCGGCGCGGTGGACTTCCTGCCGAAGAATTTCGAAGACATCTCGCGCAACCCCGAGAAGGTCAAGCAACTGCTGTGCGAGAAGATCCTGAGCATTGCGCGCAGCAATCGTCGCGTCAGCACTTACAGCGCTCCGGCCCCTGTGGCCGCGCCCGCTCCAACACCTGCGCCTTCGAGCGTCGGCAGTTTTGGCGGCAGCGCGCCCGTGCGTCCGGCACCGATCCCGGTGCGTACACATGCGGCCACTGCGTCGTCGCCCGCGCCGAAACGCAAAGCCTACAAACTGGTGGCCATCGGTACGTCCACCGGCGGCCCGGTTGCCCTGCAGCGGGTGCTGACCCAATTGCCGGTCAACTTCCCGGCCCCGATCGTGCTGGTTCAACACATGCCGGCCGCCTTCACCAAGGCTTTCGCCGAGCGCCTGGACAAGCTCTGCCGCATCAGCGTCAAGGAAGCCGAGGATGGCGACATCCTGCGACCGGGCCTGGCGCTGCTGGCGCCCGGTGGCAAGCAGATGATGATCGACGGCCGTGGCACGGTGAAAATCCTCCCGGGTGACGAGCGTCTGAATTACAAGCCATGCGTGGACATCACCTTCGGTTCGGCAGCCAAGTCCTACGGCGACAAAGTTCTGGCGGTCGTCCTCACCGGCATGGGCGCCGACGGTCGTGAAGGCGCGCGCCTGCTCAAGCAGGGCGGCAGTTCGATCTGGGCACAGGACGAAGCCAGTTGCGTGATCTACGGCATGCCGATGGCCATCGTCAAAGCCGAGCTCGCCGACGCGGTGTACAGCCTCGACGACATTGGCAAGCACTTGGTCGAGGCCTGTATCTGATGGATGTTCTAAGCCTGATCGGCATCATCATGGCCTTCGTCGCCATCATCGGCGGCAACTACCTCGAAGGTGGTCATCTCGGCGCCCTGGCCAACGGCCCGGCGGCGCTGATCGTGCTCGGCGGCACCATTGGCGCCGCGCTGCTGCAATCGCCGATGAGCGCGTTCAAGCGTGCGATGCAGATCCTCGCCTGGATCCTGTTCCCGCCTCGCGTTGACCTGGCCGGTGGCATCGACCGCGTGGTGAACTGGAGCCTGACCGCCCGCAAGGAAGGCCTGCTGGGCCTTGAAGGTATCGCCGATGCCGAACCCGACAACTACGCGCGCAAAGGCCTGCAACTGTTGGTTGACGGCGCCGAGCCGGAAGCGATCCGCAGCATTCTGGAAGTGGATTTCTACACCCAGGAAAGCCGCGATGTCGAAGCGGCCAAGGTCTTTGAAAGCATGGGCGGTTACGCGCCGACCATCGGCATCATCGGTGCGGTGATGGGCCTGATTCACGTCATGGGCAACCTGGGTGATCCGTCGCAACTGGGTAACGGCATCGCCGTGGCGTTCGTCGCCACCATCTACGGCGTGGCCAGTGCGAACCTGGTGCTGCTGCCGATTGCCGCGAAACTCAAATCCATTGCGTTGCGCCAGTCGCGTTATCGAGAAATGTTGCTGGAAGGGATCCTGTCGATCGCCGAAGGTGAAAACCCTCGCTCCATTGAGTTGAAGCTTCAGGGCTTCATGGATTGATGGGAGACATGGATCATGGCACGTCGTCGCCAGCATGAAGAACACGTCAACCACGAACGCTGGCTGGTGTCCTACGCGGACTTCATCACCCTGCTGTTCGCCTTTTTCGTGGTGATGTACTCGATTTCGTCGATCAACGAAGGCAAGTACAAGGTCATTTCCGAAGCGCTGATTGGTGTCTTCACCGATTCCGATCGTTCGCTCAAGCCGATCCCCATCGGTGACGAGCGGCCGAAGACCGTGACCCCGGCCAAGCCYCTGGTCAAGGACAGTGACCAGGTCGATGCCGGTGTCGCCGGCGCCAGCGATCCACTCAAAAGCATCGCCGACGACATCAGTGCGGCGTTCGGTGACCTGATCAGCTCCAACCAGATGACCGTGCGCGGCAACGAGTTGTGGGTCGAGATCGAGCTCAATTCCAGCCTGTTGTTCGGCAGCGGCGACGCCATGCCCAGCGACATCGCGTTCAACATCATCGACAAGGTCGCGGCGATCCTGAAGCCGTTCGACAACCCGATTCATGTCGAAGGTTTCACCGACGATCAACCGATCCGCACCGCGCAGTACCCGACCAACTGGGAACTGTCCTCGGCCCGCTCGGCCAGCATCGTGCGCATGCTGGCGATGCAGGGGGTGAACCCCGGTCGCCTGGCTTCGGTGGGCTACGGTGAGTTTCAGCCGGTGGCCAACAACGCCACCGCTGAAGGCCGCGCACGCAACCGTCGCGTGGTGCTGGTGGTGTCGCGCAACCTTGATGTGCGCCGCAGCCTGACCGGCACCGGAACCGCCCATGCGCAACCGGATGCCGCATTGAAGCGTGCTGGCACACAAACTGCACCGACCCCGGTCAAGTCGCCGGTACGAGAGAGCGCCGTCAATTCTCCGTCGCCCGCATTAACACGTTGAGCTATTTCTCGGCCGCTGCGTTGGGCCGGGAGGAACAATCCGAATGAGAGTCTGGGCAGTCGCCAATCAAAAGGGTGGTGTCGGTAAMACCACTTCCTCCATCGCTTTAGCCGGTTTACTGGCGGAGGCGGGCAAGCGCGTGGTCGTGGTCGATCTCGACCCCCACGGCTCGATGACCAGCTATTTCGGCTACGATCCCGACAGCCTGGAACACAGCAACTACGACCTGTTCCTGCACAAGGGCAACGTACCTCAAGGCCTGCCGGGTCAACTGCTGTTGTCGACCAGCGACGAACGCATCTCCCTGTTGCCCTCCAGCACCGCGCTGGCCACCCTTGAGCGCCAGTCGCCGGGGCAGAGCGGTTTGGGCCTGGTGATTGCCAAGAGCCTGGCGCAACTGTGGCAGGACTTCGATTACGCCGTGATCGACAGCCCGCCATTGCTCGGCGTGCTGATGGTCAATGCCTTGGCGGCGAGCCAGCAACTGGTGATCCCGGTGCAGACCGAACACCTGGCGGTCAAGGGCCTGGAGCGCATGGTCAACACCCTGGCGATGATCAACCGCTCGCGCAAACAGGCATTGCCCTTCACCATCGTGCCGACCCTGTTTGACCGCCGCACCCAGGCGTCCCTCGGAACCTTGCGCGTGCTGCGCGACAAATTCCCCGACGAAATCTGGCAAGGCTATATCCCGGTGGACACGCGCCTGCGCGATGCCAGTCGAGCAGGGCTGACGCCTTCGCAATTCGACGGCAAGAGCCGTGGCGTTCTCGCTTACCGCGCGTTGCTCAAGCATCTGCTGGCGGCACAACTTGTTCCGCAGGTGGCCTGACATGACCCCGATCCCTGTAGGAGCGAGCTTGCTCGCGATGGTCGTCAACGATGACGCGGGAAACCTGACACCCCGTGGCGCTCTCAGGTTCATCGCGAGCAAGCTCGCTCCTACAGGTGCATGCGCATGAACCGGCCGTTGAAGGTGACGTCGCGTCCACAACTGGCGCTGCAGTCCTACCTGGACAGCCTGCTGCAGGACGTGACTGAAGAATTGACGCTGCCCGTAGAGGCAGTGGCCGAGGAGATCGCCGCCGAAACCGTGCTGGACGAGTTCCAGGCTGCCGTGCTCGAAGAACAGGCCCGGGATGCGCAGAAACCCGCGCCTGTGGTTGCGCCAGTAGCACCGGTAGCCAAGGCGCCGGTTGCTGTGGTCGAAGCGCCGGAGCCCGTTCTGGCACCGGTATCGACCCTTGCGCCGCTGTTGCAAACCCTGGTGGCTCCAGTCATTGAAGAGCCGGTAGCGCTGGAGGCTCCGGTGATCGAGGAACCTCAGGCGCTGGTGTCACCAGTCGTCGAAGTGCACCTGCCGCCGAGCAACACGCCGCCACCGGTACAAACCGACGGTCGTCCATCCTGGGCTGCCGAGCCGTTCGAGTGCCTGTTGTTCGATGTCGCCGGGTTGACCCTGGCGGTGCCGCTGGTGTGCCTGGGTTCGATTTACTCCCTGGCCGGTCATGAGCTGACGCCGTTGTTCGGCCAGCCGGAGTGGTTCCTCGGCATCTTGCCGAGTCAGTCGGGCAACCTGAAAGTGCTGGATACCGCACGTTGGGTCATGCCCGACCGTTATCGCGACGATTTCAAGCAGGGTCTGCAATACGTCATTTCCGTCCAGGGCTACGAGTGGGGGCTGGCGGTGCATCAGGTCAGCCGCTCGTTGCGCCTGGATCCGAACGAAATCAAGTGGCGCAGTCACCGTGGTCAACGGCCATGGCTGGCGGGCACGGTGATTGAACACATGTGTGCGTTGCTCGACGTTTCCGCGCTGGCCGAGTTGATCGCCAGCGGCGGCGCAAAGCACATGGGCGGCCACAAGCCGACCCACAAAACTACATAACAGAACACACACCGCCAGGGCGGTTTCTTGAGGGGTCAGGGTATGAATGACAAGGCAACGGCGGCAAAGGGTTCCGAAGATCCGATCCTGCAATGGGTCACCTTCAAGCTGGACAACGAGACCTACGGCATCAACGTGATGCGCGTCCAGGAAGTCCTGCGCTACACCGAAATCGCCCCGGTCCCGGGTGCCCCGAGCTACGTGCTGGGCATCATCAACCTGCGCGGCAACGTCGTTACCGTGATCGACACCCGCCAGCGCTTCGGCCTGATGAATGCCGAGATCAGCGACAACACCCGTATCGTCATCATCGAAGCCGACAAGCAGGTGGTCGGGATCATGGTCGACAGCGTGGCCGAAGTGGTTTACCTGCGTCAGTCGGAAATCGAAACCGCGCCGAACGTGGGTAACGAAGAGTCCGCCAAGTTCATTCAAGGCGTGTGCAACAAGAACAACGAATTGCTCATCCTGGTCGAGCTCGACAAGATGATGAGCGAAGAAGAATGGTCGGAACTGGAGAGTATCTGATTGATTCTCGAGGTTGCGGTCATTGTCCTGTTCCTGTTTTGGGCAGGCACGCTGGCAATGTTCCTGGCGTACATTCGCGCTCAAAAACAGATCGCCGCACAACAGGCCCAGGGTGATGCGCTGCGTGATCAGCGCATCAAGGACCTGGGCAAACGCGTCGACGACTACCAGAACGGCAATGTGCGCATGGGCGAAGACCTGCATGAGCTTCGCGCGACAGTCGCACCATTGCCGGACAAGCTCGCGCAGCTGGAACAGCGTGATCCTTCAAGCCTTTCGTTTGCCCAGGCAGCGCGGCTGGTCGGAATGGGCGCCAGCGTCGACGAACTGACCCAGTCCTGCGGCCTGACCCAGGCTGAGGCGGAGTTGATGAGTAAGTTGCACAAGAACTGATTCTTGCGATTGGCCTGAAATCCCCTTCGCGGGCAAGCCCGCTCCCACAAGTGTTGATGGTGCTTACAATATCTGTGAACACCCCCAACCCTGTGGGAGCCTGCCCGCGAAGACGTCTTCGAATGCGCAGCAATCTTCCCCGCATCCGACGCATTCTTCTCTATCCTCAGACCGGGATTACGCTTTCGTAGTCTCCTGCCTATAGCACTCTCAGATTCCACCGTCTTGTGATTGCAACCAGCGATCAGTAGTTTGATCTGCTCAAACATACACAGTGCCAGGAAGGCTTATGATCGACATTCTGCGTGGTACACCGCTGTGGGTTTATGCGGTGTTTTTTATTCTGAGTTACTACGGTGTCATCGCCTGTTTCAGGAGCCATGTATCGAAGAGGTCATTGCAGATATCCCCCGTGATATTCGTGGCTTTGTCCCTCGCATCGCTCAATCCCTCCCAGGAAATTGCAATCCAGCTTTCAGCCTATGCGCTGGGATTACTGGCGGGGTGGTTGCTGGCACAGCGTTTTTTCTCGTACAGCAATGTGCAGTGCGAGGGGCAACATCTGGTTCTACCCGGCACGATCAAGGTACTGATTGTGTATTGGGGCTTTTTTGCCTGGCGTTATTACGAGGGTTTCCAGGCGGCCATGTACCCTGAGCTGGCCAATGAAATGTCGGCGGTTGCAGGGGCGGCGCTGGGGGCAGGGCTCATCAACGGCCTGATTGTCGGTCGCAGTTTCAAGCTATTGCGTTTTTTCAAGTTTGAACACGTGACGCCCCGGAGTTGATGAGCAAGTTGCGCAAGAACTGAGTTTTACAGTTCCTTGAGATTGCTATCGCGAGCAAGCTCGCTCCCACAGTAGTTGTATCTCGTACACAAAATACGTGTTCGCTGAAGATCAAATGTGGGAGCGAGCTTGCTCGCGATGGCGGCCTTAAAAACTCAGTAGTCTTCCCCGCGCTCGGTGACATCCTTCTCCACCATCAACGCATCCGGCCCCATCCCCGCCGGAAACTTGCCCTTCAAACTCCACGCAAACGCAATGATCTCGGCAATCGTCAGATACAGCTCCTGCGGAATGCTGTCCCCCAGCTCCATCCTCGCCAGCAGCCTCACCAGTTCGGCGTTCTCGTAGATCGGCACTTCGCAGTCCCGGGCGATCCGCAGGATTTCTTCCGCCAGTTCTTCGTCGCCCTTGGCGGTGAGGGTGGGAGCATGGCTGCCGTCGTATTTGAGGGCGATGGCCTGGCGTGGGGCGTTGGGGTTTTTCATGCGGTTTCGTCGACCCAGCGTTGTTCGAGGCGGGTTTGCGGGCCTTGCGGTGGTGTTCCGAGGTGGAAATCCAGGTCACCGACGTTCAGTCCGGCGGACAGCAGACGCTCACGTAGCCCGCTCAGGTTGCTTTCGATCAGGCTGGCGGTGTACGGCCGTTCTGCCCAGAGCTGGCTGGAAAGGCTGCCCTTGATCAGTTGTGCCTGAATTTGCAGCGGTCCCAAAGGCTCCATGGCGAAGGCCAGTTCCACACGCCACAGCTGTTGTTTGGGCTCGCGTTCTTCGCGGCGCTCCTTTGGCTGTTCTTTTTCGGGTGCGTCTTCACGCTGGAACTTGACCTGCAAGGGCACGATGTCTTGCATGTTGCGCATCGGGATTTCCAGCTGCCAGGTGCTCATCAGCCGTCCGTCGGCGGTTACGCCGGTTTGTTCCAGGCTCGACAGTTGATGGCTTTGCAGGCGTGAAACCGCGGCGGCGGCCAGACGAAGCAGGTGTTCGAGGTCGTTTTCAGCGTCGGCGCTTTGCAACAGGCGTTCGGGCAGCGGGAAACCGCTCGGCGACGGTTTGGCGCTGACCTGACCGAGCATGCCCAGGGCATTGCGGACAAAATTCGGCATGGCCTGGGCCAGGGTGTTGGCGGCGATGATCGCGCCGAGGCTGGTGTTGGCCGGCAAGCCCTGACTCAATTGCGCGACCAGTTTGAGCAGGTCGCCTTTCATGTCCGGCGCAAGCGTCGGATTTTGCCCGCTCAGCAGTTTGCTTTCGAGGAACGCACCGCTGCTGGCCAAGGCCTGGGCCAGGCCCTTGGGGGTGCTCAACTGTTGAATATCCGGCAAGCCAGCGAGCAGTCTGCTTGCGGCGCTACGCAATTCAACGGATGTCTGGTCCGAGGGCGGCAGGTTCTGCAGGAGCTTGAGCAAGCCATCCAGCGAGCCCTGGCGGCTTTGCTGGTCGACCAGTTGCCGGGTCACCGCCAGTTGCTCCTGACGGTTGCTCAGTGGCACGAACTTCAAGGTCTGGGTGTCCTGCACCTGCGCGCTGAGCAAGGTGCCGATGCGCAACGGTTGCGGGCTGTCGATGCTCAGGGTGCTGCCGCTCAGTGCGGTATTGAGCAGGCTGACCATCGAGCGAAACACCATGGGCTGGCCGGGCACCTGCGGCAGCACTTGCGAGGTCAGCACTTTGCCCTGCAGCAGGGTGCCAACGGGCAATTGCGCGGTGTCGAGGCGGGTGAGGGTGGCGACGCTGGAGGCGATGGCCTGTTGCACCGTCACGGCCAGACTGCCGGCCGAGGGCTGGCTGACGACCAGCGTGGTGCCCTGGGCCAGCGGTTGATTACTGGTGGTCTGGACCGTGGTCTGGCGGCCGCTGTCGAGGGTGACCTTGAGCAGCATCTGGAAAGTCTGGTCCGCCTGCTTGAGCGACAGGACTTCGGCCTGGGCGGTTTGACCGACGCTGATCAGCCCCTCCACCGGCGTCAGCAATTTGAGCAGCTCGCCGCTGACCGCCTGCGGGCGCGAAGCCGCCGGGAGGGTTTGCGCTAGCGGGAGGATGTTCATTTCGCCTGTCATACGTGGTCACAACCTGAGGAAAATGCACTCTTTAGAGTAAGGCCTGGCATGTATAATGCCGCGCCGTTGTATCCAAAAATGGCAAAACTTTGCAATTGTTTGACGCAGCTCTCTAGAACAAGACGTCATTGCATCTATGCTGCATCTCTTTAACGGCCGCGCCAGAGCCGACTTGAACCGTATAAGGCCCGTGAACCCTTGACCAGTCCTGTCCTGCAAACCGTTGCCCTTGCCTGTGAGCGAGACCTTCGGCTGCTCTTCGAAAATCTCGATTTGCGACTGGCCAGTGGCGAAATGGTACAAATCAGCGGCCCCAACGGCAGCGGCAAGACCAGCCTGTTGCGCCTGCTCTCGGGGCTGATGCAGCCGACCGCCGGTCAGGTGCTGCTCAACGGCCAGCCACTGAACGAGCAACGCGGTGAGCTGGCGCGCAACCTGCTGTGGATCGGCCACGCGGCCGGGATCAAGGATTTGCTGACACCGGAAGAGAACCTGAGCTGGCTGTGCGCCTTGCACCATCCTGCGACCCACGAGGCGATCTGGCAGGCGCTGGCCGCGGTCGGGCTGCGCGGATTCGAGGATGTTCCCTGTCATACGTTGTCCGCTGGTCAGCAGCGTCGCGTCGCCTTGGCGCGCCTGTATCTGGACAGTCCGCCGCTGTGGATCCTCGATGAACCCTTTACCGCCCTCGACAAGCAGGGCGTGGCACAGCTTGAATCTCATCTGGCCGGCCACTGCGAACGCGGCGGCATGGTGGTGTTGACCACCCACCACACGCTGAGCCGGATGCCGGCCGGTTATCGCGACATCGATCTGGGGAGCTGGGCCGTATGAGTGTTTTCGGCCTGCTGGTCGCCCGCGAGGCTCGTCTGCTGTTCCGCCGTCCGGCGGAACTGGCCAATCCGCTGGTGTTCTTCGCTATCGTCGTTTCCCTGTTCCCGCTGGCGGTCGGCCCCGAGTCTCAATTGTTGCAAACCTTGTCTCCGGGGCTGGTCTGGGTCGCAGCGCTTTTATCGGTCTTGCTCTCGCTGGACGGGCTTTTCCGCAGTGATTTCGAAGATGGATCGCTCGAGCAGTGGGTCCTTTCGCCGCACCCCCTGGCTCTTCTGGTTTTGGCCAAAGTGCTGGCACACTGGACTTTTTCAGGACTGGCACTGGTTTTGCTCGCACCCTTGCTGGCATTGATGCTCGGTTTGCCTGCCGCCTGTCTGCCGGTGTTGCTGCTTTCGTTGTTGCTCGGTACACCGGTACTGAGCCTGCTCGGTGCGGTGGGCGCAGCGCTAACGGTTGGTTTGAAGCGCGGTGGTCTGTTGCTGGCGTTGCTGATACTGCCGTTGTACATCCCGGTGTTGATCCTTGGCAGTGGCGCCTTGCAGGCTGCCTTGCAGGGCATGCCGGCGACCGGTTATCTGTTGTGGCTTGGCAGCCTGACCGCCTTGGCGATAACCCTTACACCCTTTGCAATAGCCGCTGGCCTGAAGATCAGCGTCGGCGAATAATGAGGTCTGGTTAAAAAACAACCAGCAAAGACCCTGGCTCTTCACAGTAAAGAGCAACCGTGATGGAAACAGTATGAACTGGACGTGGTTTCACAAACTCGGCTCGCCCAAATGGTTTTACGGCATCAGCGGCAAACTGTTGCCCTGGCTGAGCGTCGCGGCGTTGCTGCTGATCAGCGTTGGCGTGGTCTGGGGCCTGGCCTTCGCGCCGCCGGACTACCAGCAGGGCAACAGCTTTCGCATCATCTATATCCACGTCCCGGCCGCCATGCTGGCGCAGTCGATCTACGTGATGCTGGCGGTGTGCGGTATCGTCGGCCTGGTGTGGAAAATGAAACTGGCCGACGTCGCCTTGCAATGCGCGGCGCCCATCGGCGCCTGGATGACTGCGGTGGCGCTGGTCACCGGGGCCATCTGGGGCAAGCCAACCTGGGGCTCGTGGTGGGTCTGGGATGCACGCCTTACGTCCATGCTTATCCTGCTTTTCCTGTACTTCGGTCTCATTGCGCTGGGCAACGCGATCAGCAATCGTGACAGCGCGGCCAAGGCCTGCGCGGTGCTGGCGATCGTCGGCGTGATCAACATCCCGATCATCAAGTACTCGGTGGAGTGGTGGAACACCCTGCACCAGGGCGCGACCTTCACCCTGACCGAAAAACCGGCAATGCCCGCCGAGATGTGGCTGCCATTGCTGCTGACGGCGCTGGGTTTCTACTGTTTCTTCGGCGCGGTCCTGCTGCTGCGCATGCGTCTTGAAGTGCTCAAGCGCGAGGCCCGGGCCAGCTGGGTCAAAGTCGAAGTGGAAAATAGCCTGGAGGTCGCTCGATGAGTTTTGCTTCATTCGGCGACTTCATCGCCATGGGTCATCATGGCCTGTATGTCTGGTCAGCCTATGGCATCTGCCTGGCGGTATTGGCCCTCAACGTGGCGGCGCCGATCCTGGCTCGCAAGCGGTATCTGCAACAAGAGGCGCGTCGTCTGCGCCGGGAGAACGGCAAGTGAATCCGCTGCGCAAAAAGCGTCTTATCATCATTCTCGCGATCCTGGTCGGGGTCGGCGCTGCCGTCGGCCTGGCCCTGAGCGCCCTGCAGCAGAACATCAATCTGTTCTACACACCGACCCAGATCGCCAACGGCGAAGCCCCGCAAGGCACGCGCATTCGTGCTGGCGGCATGGTCGAGAAGGGCTCGCTGGAGCGTTCCGGTGATTCCCTGGACGTGAAGTTTGTCGTCACCGACTTCAACAAGTCCGTGACCATCACTTATCGCGGCATCCTGCCGGACCTGTTCCGTGAAGGGCAGGGCATCGTCGCCCTGGGCAAGCTCAATGCCGATGGTGTGGTGGTGGCCGATGAAGTGCTGGCCAAACACGATGAGAAGTACATGCCGCCGGAAGTGACCAAGGCGTTGAAAGACAGCGGTCAATCGGCTCCAACGCCCGCGAAGGAGGGTTGATCCATGACATCCGGCATCTTTATTCCCGAGCTGGGTCATCTGGCGATGATCCTGGCCTTGTGCTTCGCTCTGGCCCAGGCCGTGGTGCCATTGCTCGGCGCCTGGCGCGGTGACCGCCTCTGGATGAGCCTGGCCCAGCCGGCGGCGTGGGGGCAATTCACCTTTCTGCTGTTTGCCTTCGGTTGCCTGACCTACGCCTTCATGGCCGATGACTTCTCCGTGGCCTATGTGGCCAACAACTCCAACAGCGCCTTGCCGTGGTACTACAAGTTCAGCGCGGTGTGGGGTGCCCACGAAGGTTCGTTGCTGTTGTGGGCCTTGATTCTCGGCGGCTGGACCTTCGCGGTGTCGGTGTTTTCCCGGCAGTTGCCGCAGGTCATGCTGGCCCGCGTGCTGGCGGTGATGGGCATGATCAGCACCGGTTTCCTGCTGTTCCTGATCATGACCTCCAACCCGTTCAAGCGCATCCTGCCGCAAATGCCCACCGACGGCGCCGACCTCAACCCGTTGCTGCAAGACATCGGCCTGATCGTGCACCCGCCGATGCTGTACATGGGCTACGTCGGTTTCTCTGTGGCCTTCGCCTTCGCCATCGCCGCGCTGATGGGCGGTCGCCTGGATGCCGCATGGGCACGCTGGTCGCGTCCGTGGACCATTGTTGCCTGGGCGTTCCTCGGCATCGGCATCACCCTGGGTTCGTGGTGGGCGTACTACGAGCTCGGCTGGGGTGGCTGGTGGTTCTGGGACCCGGTGGAAAACGCCTCGTTCATGCCATGGCTGGTGGGCACCGCACTGATTCACTCGCTGGCGGTCACGGAAAAACGTGGCGTGTTCAAGAGCTGGACCGTGTTGCTGGCCATCGCCGCATTCTCCTTGAGTCTGCTCGGTACCTTCCTCGTGCGTTCCGGCGTGCTGACTTCGGTTCACGCCTTTGCCTCCGATCCGGAGCGCGGCGTGTTCATCCTGATTTTCCTGCTGTTCGTGGTCGGTGGTTCGCTGACCCTGTTCGCCCTGCGCGCGCCGGTGGTCAAGAGTCAGGTCGGCTTCAACCTCTGGTCGCGGGAAACCCTGCTACTGGGCAACAACCTGGTGCTGGTGGTGGCGGCGTCGATGATCCTGCTCGGCACCTTGTACCCGCTGATTCTGGACGCCATGACCGGCGCCAAACTGTCCGTCGGCCCGCCATACTTCAACGCGCTGTTCATTCCGTTGATGGCGTTGCTGATGATGGTGATGGCGGTCGGCGTGATCGTGCGCTGGAAAGACACCCCGGTGAAATGGCTGGTGAGCATGCTGACGCCGATCTTGCTGGGCAGTGCCGCCATGGCCGTGGTGGCCGGCGTCGCGTACGGCGATTTCAACTGGGCGGTACTCGCGACCTTCATGCTCGCCGCCTGGGTGTTGCTGGCCGGTGTGCGTGACATCTTCGACAAGACTCGCCACAAAGGGCTGATCAAAGGCCTGCCGACCCTGACCCGCAGCTACTGGGGCATGCAGGTCGCGCACCTGGGCATCGCCGTGTGTGCGCTGGGTGTCGTGCTGTCGAGCCAGAACAGTGCCGAGCGCGACCTGCGCCTGGCGCCGGGCGAGTCCATGGACCTGGCCGGTTACCACTTCATCTTCGAAGGCGCCAAACACTTTGAAGGCCCGAACTTCACCTCCGACAAGGGCACCGTCCGGGTGATCCGCAACGGTAAGGAAGTCAGCGTGCTGCACCCGGAAAAACGCCTGTACACCGTGCAGAACTCGGTGATGACTGAAGCGGGCATCGACGCCGGATTCACCCGCGACCTTTACGTCGCCCTCGGTGAACCCTTGGGTAACGGCGCCTGGGCTGTGCGCGTGCACGTCAAACCGTTCGTGCGCTGGATCTGGTTCGGCGGTTTGCTGACAGGCGCAGGCGGGTTGCTGGCGGCGTTGGATCGGCGATATCGGGTCAAGGTCAAAAGCCGCGTGCGTGAAGCACTGGGCATGTCGGGAGCCACTGCATGAAGCGTTGGTTGATGTTGTTGCCACTGGCGATTTTTCTGGTGGTTGCTGTGTTTCTTTACCGCGGGTTGTACCTGGATCCGGCCGAGCTGCCTTCGGCCATGATCAACAAGCCGTTCCCGGAGTTTTCCCTGCCGACAGTGCAGGCCGACAAGTCCCTGACCCGCGCTGACATTCTCGGCAAGCCAGCGCTGGTCAACGTCTGGGGCACCTGGTGCATTTCCTGCCGGGTCGAGCACCCGGTGCTGAACAAGCTGGCCCAGCAAGGCGTGGTGATCTACGGCATCAACTACAAGGACACCAACGCCGATGCCTTGAAGTGGCTGACGGACTTCCACAACCCGTATGTGCTGGACATTCGTGACGACCAAGGTTCGCTGGGCCTGAATCTCGGTGTATATGGCGCGCCGGAAACCTTCTTTATCGACGCCAAGGGCATCATCCGCGACAAATTCGTCGGTGTGATCGACGAGCAGGTCTGGCGCGAAAAACTGGCGGTCAAATACCAGGCGCTGGTCGACGAGGCCAAGCCATGAAGCGCTGGATCGCTGCCGCTGTTCTCGGTTTGAGCCTGGCGGGTGTGGCCCACGCGGCCATCGACACCTACGAGTTCGCCAAGGAAGGTGATCGCGAGCGTTTTCGTGAGTTGACCAAGGAGCTGCGTTGCCCCAAGTGCCAGAACCAGGACATCGCCGATTCCAACGCACCGATCGCCGCCGACCTGCGCAAAGAGATTTTCCGCATGCTTGGCGAGGGCAAGGACAACCAGCAGATCATCGACTTCATGGTCGATCGCTACGGTGATTTCGTCCGCTACAAGCCTGCACTGAACGCCAAGACCGCCTTGCTCTGGTTCGGCCCCGCCGGTCTGCTGCTGGGCGGTGTCGTGATCATCGCGGTGATCGTCCGCCGTCGTCGCGTGCAACGCGCCGGCACCCCGGGCTCGCTGTCTGCCGAGGAGCGCTCGCGCCTCGACCACCTGTTGGATAAAACCAAGAATGATTGATTTCTGGCTCGCTGCAGGTCTGCTGCTTCTGGTGGCCCTGAGTTTTCTGTTGATCCCGGTGCTGCGCAGCCGTCGCGCCCAGCGTGAAGAGGATCGTACCGCCCTGAACGTCGCGCTTTATCAGGAACGCGTGGCTGAGTTGCAGACTCAGCATGAAGAGGGCGTGCTCGATGCGGCGCAAATGGACGCGGGTCGCGCCGAAGCGGCCCGTGAGTTGCTGGCGGACACCGAAGGCGTCGAAGCGCCGCGGGTGTCGCGCCTGGGCAAACCCTTGCCATTGCTGGCGGCCGTTCTGGTGCCGGTGCTGGGCCTGGGGCTGTACCTGCATTACGGCGCCAGCGACAAGGTTGAGCTGACTCGCGAGTTCGCGCAGGCACCGCAATCGATGGAAGAGATGACCAAACGCCTGGAGCGTGCGGTTGCCGCTCAACCGGATTCCGCCGAGGGCCTGTACTTCCTCGGTCGTACCTACATGGCTCAGGATCGCCCGGCGGACGCGGCGAAGATGTTCGAGCGCACGGTGAACCTGGCCGGTCGTCAGCCGGAGCTGCTTGGCCAATGGGCCCAGGCCCAGTACTTCGCTGATGGCAAGAAGTGGTCGGACAAGGTCCAGGCCCTGACCGACGAAGCGCTCAAGGCTGATCCGAAGGAAGTCACCAGCCTCGGTCTGCTCGGCATCGCCGCGTTTGAAGGCGAGCGTTATCAGGAGGCTATCGACTATTGGAATCGTCTGCTGGCGCAACTGCCGCCGGAAGACAGATCTCGCGAAGCGTTGCAGGGCGGGATCACCCGGGCCACGGAGAAACTGGTGGCCAGTGGCGGCAAGGTTGCGCAAGCACCGGCAGCCAAGACTGCGGCGTTGCTCAAGGTCAGCGTCGATCTGGCAGCGGACCTCAAAGCCAGGGTCCAGCCTGGCGACAGCGTGTTCATCTTCGCCCGTGCGATCTCCGGTCCACCGGCCCCGCTGGCGGTCAAGCGCATGACCGTGGCCGACCTGCCGGTGACCGTCGAACTGGGCGATGCCGACGCAATGATGCCGCAATTGAAACTGTCGAACTTCCCTGAAGTCCAACTGGTTGCGCGCATTTCCCGTGCCGGCAAACCCACTGCCGGCGAATGGATCGGTCGCAGCCAGCCCCTGGCCAGCAGCACCACCGCGCCGCAAACACTGACCATCGACAGCCCGGACAAATAACAGGAAAACGCAATCATGACCGCATTCGCTCGTATCACCCTGCTCAGCGTCGTTATGGGGTTAAGCGCTTGTGCGGTCCAGCAGCCAACGGAACAACAGGCACCACCACCGTTCCCGCCGACGCAGCCCAGCCCTACGCCATCGACTTCGCCTGTACCGAGTAAGCCGAGCATCCCCGCCAAACCCTCCAAGCCGTTGCCACGCACTTCTGCGAGCTTCGCGCCGCCACCGGGGGGCAACAGCCATTGGGATCCGAAGCTTGGGGTGTATGTACTCGATGACCAGCCCAATACTTTTTATCGCCAGCGTACCTATTACCGTTGGGATAACGGCTGGAGCCGGTCGATCAGTCCGAAGGGGCCGTGGGAGGAGACGGATATCCACGGTGTACCGGGTGGCCTGGGGCGGCAATTCGGGCAGTAGCGCATAAGGCGACCTTCGGGTCGCCTTTTTCTTGGCTGGAAAATGTGATTGCCGGGCCACTGCTGGACCCTGTGGGAGCGAGCCTGCTCGCGAAGGCGGCCTGCCAGTCGACCAGGTACCTCACAGACGAACGAACCCAACAACCAGGCCGGCCGGTAGGCCGCCTCGGACGCTGTTGCGGTACACGCCCCCTCATGCCCTGAGCCTCTCCGTCAACCCGAAGCTACCTACGCCGAACTGACCCAAGCCGAACACCGTCTGCACCTGCGCCGCGAGCTGTGCCACCCGGACATTTTCAGCGTGTTCCGCGATCTGGTGGAGAACCCGCTGGTGCAGTTGGTGTCGGTGATGGACCACTCGCCGGGTCAGCGCCAGTTGGTACTGGAATCCAAGTACCGTGAGTACTACATGAGCAAGTACCACCCGACCACGACTCAGATGGACGAACTCATCACGCTGCGGCATGACCATCGCCGAGTTCCCGACCACCGTCGAGGCGTGGTTACCGGGAGCACGGCATGAATGTGTTGATGGGAGCACCGAACATCGTGCGCGGCGAGTCGCACTCGGGTAACGTGGCCGTCGCAGATCTGACCGCAGAGGATCTGCCGAAGGTCCAGCAAGTATGGCGACAAGCAACGAGGGTGTTTTGATGTCAGGCAGGTTGATCTATCTCATCGGGCCTTCAGGTTCGGGCAAGGACAGCCTGCTGGATGCTGCGCGAACGCGGTTGGCCGAACGCGGCTGCCGTATCGTGCGCCGGGTTATCACCCGCTCGGCTGAAGCCGTGGGCGAGGCGGCGCTGGGTGTCAGTGCGCAGCAATTCGCGGATATGGAAGCTCAGGGCGCGTTTGCCCTGAGCTGGCACGCCAATGGGTTGTCCTATGGTATCCCGCGGGAAATCGACGATTGGCTGGCCGCCGGGCAGGACGTACTGGTCAATGGCTCTCGGGAGCATTTGCAGAACACGCGCTCGCGTTATCCGAACGTGTTAGTGCTGTTGTTGACTGTGGATCAAGCAGTACTGCGTCATCGCTTGCTGGAGCGTGGGCGAGAATCGCTGATCGAGATCAATCAGCGGTTGGCACGCAATGCCCGGTTCAGCGAGCAACTGCTGGCGCAAGACCCGACCCTGCACCTGCTCGACAACTCCGGACAACTTGAGCAAACGGTCGAACGTTTGCTGGCCTGCTTTGACGAGCAACCCCCATGTGTCTGACATTACCGGGAACGCACGACGAGGAATTACCTTCATAGGCGGTCAGTGCAGGAGTTGGCACAGCCTGCGATCCTTGATCTTGATTGAGCTGCCTGTCAGGCCAACAACCCCTGCACATACTCCACGAACGCCCGAGCCTTGGCGCTGGCCATTCTCCCCGTGGGGAACACCGCCCACAGATCCAGGTTCGGCAATGTCCAGTCCTTCATCACTTCCCGGACCGAGCCGCTGGCCAGTTCCGGCGCGAACATCCATTGCGAGGCCATGGTCAGCCCTTGATGGGCCAGCACGGCTTCACGCAGGCCTTCGGCGGCGTTGACGCGGATCCGGCCGCTGATGATCACCGATTGCTCTTCGCCGGCCTTGTTGAATTGCCAATTGGCGCCGCCACCAAGGCTGTAGACGATTGCCTGATGCTTGCACAGGTCGGCGGGGCAGGTGGGTTCGCCGTGTTTTTCCAAGTAGGCCTGCGTGCCCACTACCATGCGCCGGCATTCGGCGATCTTGCGGGCGGTCAGGCCAGAGTCGCTCAAGGCGCCCATGCGCAGGGCGATATCGACGCCTTCTTCCACCAGGTTGACGTTGCGATCGTCGAGCATCAGGTCGATGTTCAGCTCCGGGTTTTGCTCCAGGAAGGGGCTCAGGTGCGGAACGATGTGCAGCCGGCCGAAGGTGACCGCCGCGCAGATGCGCAGGTTGCCGGTCAACCCGCTGGCCGCACCGCGCGCGGCGTTATCGGCCTCGTCGGCTTCTTCGATGGCGCGCTTGGCCCGTTCGAAAAAGGCCAGCCCGGCCTCGGTGGGCGTCAGGCCCCGGGTCGAACGCAACAATAGTCGCACCGCCAGCCGCGATTCGAGTTGCGCGATGCTTTTCGACACGGCCGGCTGGCCGATGTTCAGGCGCCGGGCGGCAGCGGAAAACGAGCCGGTTTCCACCACGTAGACGAAGGTTTCCATTGCGGCGAGGCGGTCCATCGGAAGTCCTTGTAGAGATCAAATAATGAAATGGCTACCCCCGCCCCCACAATTGATGAATGGTGTCAGTGCGAACCGCGAATTGTATCCAGCATCGCCTCAGGCTCGGGACGCTGAGTGTAATCCGGGTTGACCTCGGCGTAACGGATCACACCCTCTCGGCCGATCACATAACGCCCCGGCATGGGCAGCATCACACTCTGTAAAACAACCGAGCGTCGCACTGCGAGATTTTGTGCTTGAGTAAAGATAACTCTAGGGTTACTTTTAATTGGKCCGGAGCAAGGAGGCTGGTGGTGCAGAGCAGGCTATTGATCAAGGAATTGATGGAGGCAGGTTGGACTTTGGACAGGGTCACTGGCAGTCATCACATCTTCACTCACCGATACAACCCATACACGATCCCCGTCCCCCATCCGAAAAAGGATTTGCCGATCGGGACGGTCAAGAGCATCAGGAGGCGCGCCGGGCTGTACTGCCCGCCAGCCCGTTACGCAGGAGATCCATAATGCAATATCCAATCTGTATCGAATGGGGCGATGAGAACACCGCCATCGGTATCCAGATCCCCGACATCCCAGGTGCGGTGACCGCCGGGGATACCTTTGAAGAGGCTTACAACGCCGCCGTCGAAATTGCCCACATCATGCTGCAAGAAATGGCGGCAGACGGCGATACGATTCCGATGCCGACTTCGGCGGCATTGCACCGCGGCAATCCGGAGTTCGCCGACATGGGCTGGGGCATGCTGGAACTGGACATCTCGCCGTACATGGGCAAGACCGAGAAGGTCAATGTCACGCTGCCCGGCTATGTGATCCAGCGCATTGACCGCTATGTGCGTGAGCACAACGTCAAAAGCCGCTCCTCCTTTTTGGCGGATGCGGCGATGGAGAAGCTGGTCCGGCAATAAATCGGGGGCGCCGCTGGCATTCGCGAGCAGGCTCGCTCCCACAGGGATTGCAAAATACCTGTGGGAGCGGGCTTGCCCGCGATGCTTTTGAGACCTTACGCCGTCGCCAGCGCGGCCTTCGGCGAAACACTCAAGAACCGCAACAACGCCAGCAACGGAAACGCACTGCCGACGATCACGATCCACAACCAGCCGCCCTGTTCGTACACCGCGCTGGCCACTGAAGAGCCGAAGGCGCCGCCGATGAAGATGCTGGTCATGTACAGCGCATTCAGGCGGCTGCGGCTTTTGCCGTCGAGGGCGTACACCGCACGCTGGCCGAGGACCATGTTCATCTGCACGCAGAAGTCGAGCACCACGCCGGTCACGGCCAGGCCGATGACGCTGTAGGCCGGATGGATAAACGCCGGCAGAAAGCTCAGGCTGGCGAATAGCAGGGCCAGCAGTGACGCGATACGGGTGTGACCGGCATCGGCCAGGCGTCCGGCGATCGGGGCGGCAATGGCGCCGATGGCGCCCACCAGCGCGAAAATCGCGATCTCGCTTTGCGACAAACCATGGTTGCGCGCCAGTTCCAGCGGTACGGCGGTCCAGAACAGGCTGAAGGTGGCAAACATGCACCCCTGGTAAAACGCGCGCTGGCGCAGCACCGGTTGTTTGCGCAACAGCGTCCACAGCGAGCCCAGCAGCTGGCCGTAGGAAGCACTGTGATCAGGTTCACGCTTGGGAATGGTCACTGCCAGCACGATGCTGATGGCCGCCATCAACACCGCGGCAATCATAAACATCGCCCGCCAGCCGAAGTGGTCGGCCACCACACTGGACACCGGCCGGGCCAGCAGAATGCCGAGCAACAAACCGCCCATGATCCCGCCCACCACACGGCCACGGGTTTCTTCCGGCGCCAGGTGCGCGGCCAGCGGAATCAGGATCTGCACCGAAACCGAACTGAACCCCACCAACAGCGAAATCAGCAAAAACACATTCGGCTGGTCGGTGAACGCCGCCCCCAGCAAGCTGCCGATCGCCACCAGCGTGGTGATGATCATCAACCGGCGGTTCTCCAGCAAATCCCCCAGCGGTACCAGGAAGAACAACCCCAGCGCATAGCCGATCTGAGTCAGGGAAACGATCAGGCTGGCCATGGTGTTGGTCAGGCCGATGTCCGGCGCGATCAGGCCGATGATCGGCTGCGCGTAGTAAATGTTGGCGACAATAGCGCCGCAGCAGAAGGCGAACAGCAGCACCATCCCTGGGGTCATTGTCGCAGTGCCGTGGGGCACCTGGGTCGCTGGGTTCATAACGGTTCTCGCTGTACGAAAAGGAATGCGCGCAGGCTAATGGGCTGACTGAAACGGCGGAAGTGGGATTGGAGTGATAGCAATCATTCCATTGCGGAATGACTGACGGACGCGTGTGTCGTCCGTCGTAGAGCCTTGCGTCAGAACTATGCAGGTGAATGATACATTCACTTACACCTTGTTCGATAGCGTGCTTATGTTCTCTCTTCCTGTCACACCACCGGAGGGTCGTCCCATGAAGATGAAGTTTCGTCAGCTGATTCGCTGCGTTTGTGTCGCTACCGTGATCAACGTATTGAGCGTTGGCCTGGTCCAGGCCGAGGATGCGCCGGGTATGCGAATCGGGGTGCGCGGAGAGATCACCGGCGTCAGCCCGGACATTCTGAAAGTCCACGCCAACAGCGGCGACAACGTGGTGATCAATTTGACCAGGGACACCAAGGTCCGCGCCGTGACCCTGGCCAACATCGAAGACATCAAGCCCGGCAGCTACATCGGCTCTGCGGCCATTCCTCAGGAGGATGGCACCCTCAAGGCCCTTGAAGTTCATGTTTTCCCGCCGGAGCTGGCCGGCAGTGGCGACGGTCATCGGCCCTTCGATCTGGTCAAGGGCAGCAGCATGACCAACGGCAGCGTCGGCGACCTGGTGG
>NZ_JBGCUL010000679.1:0-2472 GCF_054177685.1 Pseudomonas sp. P5_A2_2 | reverse complement strand
CGCCAGATCTTGGGCTTAAATACCTCGGGCACCGAGCTAAGGGTAAGAGTGGCATTGACGAAACGATCACTCGTCTCGTTCAAGATGCGAAGCTCGCGAATCACAGGGATGGCGTTCTGGAAATCTGCAAGGTTCAGCTTCGCCACCAAGGTGGCAAGGATTTTTACTTCTTTAGGCTGGACTTCTTCTTGGGGCGTGAGGGGCTGAACGATGTCATCCATGCGCAACCATCCTTGTCGTGATCCCCAGGGGAGTGCCGGAAATGGCCGGCCAGGGGGCCCCTCTTGAGCTGATGGCGGGATGATAGTTCTTCTAGTGAGAGCCGGAATGTGCCTTTGGTCATCACTGATTTTTCATCCCATCATCGAATGGCCGCCTACGACAGGAACGAAAACGTACCTTCTCAACTCACTTACCAAGCTGGGGCCAAAGCCCACGGGAAAAATTCAGATATTGGTACCACATCCGAAAAAAACCACCCAGAGCCAGCCGTTTTGTGGGGGTAAAAGTAGGGGGAACTCATCTTATGGCCAAAATCACCATCAAAGAACTCGAGTCGCTGACCGCAGGACCTGCGCCGCACGGGGGCGACCATGATGCAAGCTTTAGGCGTTAGCCTGGATGTCATCGATCGCCGCGGCCCATGGCTGCAAAAAAATTCTTCACAGTCTGGACATTCTCTTGTGTGCTCATCGAAATCTCTCCATTTCCTTTACCCAGGATCGTGTCCGATCTAACCGGACACGTTGTTGGCCTGCTGGTGAGGACGTGGTGTCGGTGATTCAGCCGATATCGACTTTCATGGCGATGTCCCAGGTGCCGGCGCCGTTTTTAGCCAGGCCGATCATCATCAGACCGAGCCACTCGAGCGTCTGGGCCATCTGCAGGCCGCCGACATCCAACGGACGCAGCCCGAGACTCTCGAGGAAGGTCGAGACGCGCGCCTTGGCGTCCGCATCGTCCGCCGCGATGAACGCATCGAGGCGTTCATCCTTCACAAGTACATGGCCGAAGAGGGTATTGAACGCCTTGACGACATGCGCGCTGGCCGGGGCGCCCTTGGCGATCTCCTGCGCACCGGAACTGCCGTGGGGGGTAACGAGGCCCGAGAGATCGGGAGCGACCGGGTTGGTGATATCGATGATCACCTTACCGTCGAGCGCTTTCCCAAAGTCGGCCAATACAGCCACCGCATTGGTGTACGGTACGGCGAGAATGACGATCTCGCCCGCCGGAGTGGTGCCGTAAGTCCCTGTGATCGCTCCGGATGCGATCTTGTCGACAAGCGCCTGCGCCTTGGCGGGATCGCGACTGACAACCTCGACGGTGTGTCCGGCCTTGGCGATACGGCCGCCGACAGCCGCGGCCATGCCTCCCGAACCGATGATACTGATAGTGCTCATGTGCAGTCTCCGTTTGAAATCGGGTAGTTTTCCATCGTTTCTGGACGGGTTACGCCGTCACGGCTTGGCCACCCGCCGGGCGCAGTGCGACCCGGCGGTGTGCCGTCACCTCATCAGTCGGCCGGAAAGTAGTGACCGCTATCAAGATCGGCGAAGAGTCCGGGCTGGGTCGGTTCCCAGCCAAGAACCCGGCGCGTGATGGCGTTCGATGTCGGGGTGTCCAGCGTGACCAGATTCGCAAGGAACCCGAAGTCGCCAGGCAGCATCAGCACGTCCGCGGGAATAGACACGGCCGGCAGATTCAACCGGCTGGAAATGGCTTCGGCGATCTGGCGGTACGGGACAGCCACGTCGGCGATTGCATGCCAGCTTCTGCCCGCCGCGCCTTTTTCCAGCGCCAGGCGAAACACGGTGGCGAGGTCACGGGCATGCACGGCCCCCCAACGGTTGGCACCTTCTCCGGGGTAGCCGACGACACCCTTTTCCTTGGCCAGCCCGATCAACAGCGGAAGGAAGCCGGCGTTATCGGTGGAGCTGTGCATGATCTCAGGGATCCGCACGATCGAAGACCGTATGCCCTTTTCGGCGAGACCGATCACCGTGGTTTCCACGATGTTCCGAACCCGCAGGGTATTCTTGTACGGATCGCCGCCGGGAAGGGGCGGATCCTCCTCGGTGGCCGGCCGGCCCAAGCCCTCCCACCCGGGCGAGCCGACGCTTCCAGACACGACCAACGGCTTTCCGCTTCCGGCCAATGCTTCGCCATAGGCGAGCATGATCTCAAGCTCCGCGGCCGCAACGGCGTTGATCCCGCCGGTTGGGATCAGGTCCTGCCGATGCGCGAGGTGAATGACGCCGTCCGAGGCTGCGGCCGCTTCCTTTAGCCCGTCGAGATCCTCGAGATTGCCGCGACGTACCTTGGCGCCGAGCGCAGCTGCCTGCGCCGCGGCCGTGTCGGACCGAGCCAGAGCAGTGACCTCATGGCCGGCGGCGATAAGATCGGAGATGACGTACGGACCGGAATGGCCGGTGCCGCCGGTAACAAAAACGTGCATATGCGTGCTCCTCG
>NZ_JBGCUL010000678.1:0-2473 GCF_054177685.1 Pseudomonas sp. P5_A2_2 | reverse complement strand
ACCCTGCTCCTTGTGTTGGTGTTCTCAGCCTTGCGGATTCTGCGTGAATACGAGCGCGAGGGCGGGGATTACCAGGCTGTTGGTGATTACGGCGTAGCAAGAGACGTTGAAGTCTCTCGAGTTTTTACATAATAGGGGGGGCGTATAGTCAGTCTCCCGGCGAAGGAGAAAAACAAGTCGATACTGGTTAGATCGTTTATTTCTTTCAGTTATGTAAAAAGATTTAAGTTGCATATCCAAAGCCGATGAAACGGCGTGATGGCTTTAAAGAAATCTGCAATAGCAATTAAACGGCTGCTATAGCAGTCGTAACTCCCCCTGGTACTTCATTAATCTGGCTCCGGCGTCCATTTTTGCTGCTGGATCACCCTCTTGCCGGCCATCCGCCAATCCTTAGAATCCACGCCATCAACTTCGTCCAACTCTCAAATCCTCCGGGGAGCAACACCATGATGAACGCCGTGCAGATGCCAATGCCAATGAACACCAACATGCCGATGATGGGCATGCCGATGATGATGGCGACCATGACTTGCGACATGATGGACGATGGCATGATGTGCAGGATGATGCCGGCCGCCGGCATGGACATGGCGATGTTCAAGAACAGCGCCGAAATGATGCAGATGATGATGAACTGCGGCATGCCGATGATGATGCATTGCGGCAACATGAGCATGATGGGCATGTCCCCGGCGAGCATGGCCATGCCGATGATGAACATGATGATGCCAATGCCGATGATGGGCATGCCGATGCCATCGATGAAGTGCGTGATGGAATGCACCATGATGGATGACTGCATGATGTGCAAAATCATGCCGATGGCAGGCATGAACATGGACATGATGAAAAGCTGCTGCGCCCTGATGATGAAAATGATGAACGACTGCAGCATGCCGATGATGATGAGCTGCAATGGCATGCCGCTGATGTGCTGCACCTGCTGATCCTTGGCATCAGACGTTAATATGCCCGGCAGGGTTAACCCTGCCGGGCTTTTTAATGTCCGCTTTTCAGTCCAGGCGTTCGGGGTAAGTCACCACAAGATAGGCCACCGCCTCACTGTCGGCCGGGTTGCGGTAGCGGTGGGGCTGRTCCGCATAGAACAGGATCGAGTCGCCGGTGGAGAGCAGGTAGCGCTTGTCGTTGACGCTGATCTCCAGCACACCCTGAGCCACCACCAGGTTTTCCTGCACTCCGGGGCCATGTCCTTCGGACTGATCCTCTCCCAACGGGCTCAGGCGCAGTTCGTAAAACTCCGATTGGCGCGCCACGTCGAACGGAAACAGCGCGCGGCTGACAAAGGCGCCGCTGGCACTGACCAGACGTTTGCTCTGGCTGGCCGACAGCATCGCCACCCCTTCGAAGGCCCGATGCTCCAGAAAGGCGGCCACCGACACCTTCAAGCCCTTGGCGATTTTGCACAGCACCTTGATGGACGGCACGCTGCGCCCGGACTCGATCTGCGCCAACATCGCCCGGCTCACACCACACTGCCGGGCCAGGGCGTCAAGGGAAAGATGACGCTTGCTGCGCAGGCGTTGCAAGTTCTGTGCGACCCGTTCGCAGATCGGGTCTTCTTCCAATGGTTCCAGATTGTTCAAATCCAGCACGGGCTCGTCGGCGCTCGCCAGAAAGCGCGAGGGTTCTTGCGCATTCACGCGTGACGCGTCTCGCTGGCTTTAGCGGCGTGCACCCACTGAGCGGCCTGCAAACCTGCATTGCGTGCGTACATTTCCCACATGGCCCGCGCCCGTTGCTGAGCCTGTTTGCGTTTGCGGTAGCTGACGAAGTCGATGACGTTGGCTGTCGGATTCATGGGGCACTTCCCTGTGGTGGTAAATGACGGGATGAACTGAGCGTACCCGGATAGTCATATAACTATAAATACTATTTTTGTATTTATTAATTCTTTTTGGTTATTTTAAGCTCAGGCAATTGGACCGAGGTCTGACCCAGGGGAAGGAACGGAGCAGCTTAAGCTAATTCCAAAAAGATATTTGTTTGTGCTTTTTAAGATCTATTAGCTTTATAGAACTCAGAAAGTGTGCCGGGAGCTCCTGTGACTATCATTCAATCCTCTTTTGCGACTGCCCGGCCCGAGTCTGCTCAACGACTTGCGAAACCCTCCGACGATCAAGCCAATGAGGATGATGTGGTCCTTGAGCTGCGAAACGTCACCAAAGCCTATCTGCGAAAAAAAGGTTCTTCTGCACCACCGGCAGTGAGCAATGTCAGCTTGAAGGTGCGTCGGGGCGAGGTCTTGTGCTTGATGGGGACGTCTGGAAGCGGCAAGTCGACGTTGTTGCGTCACATCAACCGCTTGATCGAACCCACGAGTGGTGAAGTCTTGATCGAGGGTCAAGCGATCAGCGGGTTGAGCCACAAGGCTTTACGTGATTTGAGGTCGCGACGCATCGGTATGGTGTTTCAGCATTTTGGTTTGTTACCTCACCGCACAGTGCTGGAT
>NZ_JBGCUL010000677.1:0-2474 GCF_054177685.1 Pseudomonas sp. P5_A2_2 | reverse complement strand
CTTGCGGCCTTCAGGGTTCTTGCCCAGGGTGTCCGGATCGTACGAGCAGCGCAGTTCGACGATATTGCCGTCGGCGTCCTTGATCGCTTCGTCGGCACGGATCACGTAGCTGCCGCGCAGACGCACTTCGCCGTTCGGCTCCAGGCGCTTGTAGCCTTTTGGCGGCTCTTCCATGAAGTCTTCACGGTCGATATAGATCTCACGGGCGAATGGCAGAACGCGCATGCCCATGTCTTCTTTCGGATGGCACGGCAGTTCGAGGTTCTCGACCTGGCCTTCCGGGTAGTTGGTGATCACGACTTTCAGCGGACGCAACACGCACATGGCACGCGGGGCGCTATGGTCGAGGTCGTCGCGGATGCTGAATTCGAGCATGCCGAAGTCGACCACGCCGTCGGAACGGTTGGTGCCGATCATTTCGCAGAAGTTGCGGATCGATTTCGGCGTGTAGCCACGGCGGCGGAAGCCCGACRGCGTGGACATGCGCGGGTCGTCCCAGCCATTGACGTGTTTTTCATCGACCAGCTGCTTGAGCTTGCGCTTGCTGGTGATGGTGTAGTTCAGGTTCAGGCGGCTGAACTCGTACTGGCGCGGGTGCGCCGGTACTGGCAGGTTATCGAGGAACCAGTCGTACAGCGGACGATGGCTTTCGAACTCCAGGGTGCAGATCGAGTGGGTAATGCCTTCGATGGCGTCCGACTGACCGTGGGTGAAGTCGTAGTTCGGGTAAATGCACCACTTGTCACCGGTCTGGTGGTGATGGGCATGTCGGATGCGGTACATGATCGGGTCGCGCAGGTTCATGTTCGGCGAGGCCATATCGATCTTGGCCCGCAGCACGCGTGCGCCGTCCTTGAACTCGCCGGCCTTCATGCGGGCGAACAGGTCGAGGTTCTCTTCAACCGAGCGGTCGCGGAACGGACTGTTCTTGCCCGGCTCGGTCAGGCTGCCACGGTATTCCTTGGCTTGCTCAGGGGTCAGGTCGTCAACATAGGCCTTGCCGGTCTTGATCAACTCCACCGCCCAGTCATGCAACTGGTCGAAATATTGCGAGGCGTAGCGCACTTCACCGGACCACTCGAAGCCCAGCCATTTGACGTCGCTTTCGATCGCGTCGATGTATTCCTGGTCTTCCTTGGCCGGGTTGGTGTCGTCGAAACGCAGGTGCGTGACGCCGCCGAACTCCTGGGCCAGGCCGAAGTTCACACAGATCGACTTGGCGTGACCGATGTGCAGGTAGCCGTTGGGTTCAGGCGGGAAACGGGTGACGATTTGCGTGTGCTTGCCCGAGTCCAGGTCTGCCTGGATGATCGGCCGCAGGAAGTTGACCGGCACGGCAGGGCCGGTCTTGGCATTCGAGGTAGGGTCGACAGTGGGCTTGCTCATAGGATCCTTGAACGTACAAGTGCGTGGCCGTAATGAAGGCCGGACAAAACAAAGCCGCTATCATAGCCGATGCTGTCAAGTGCCTGACAGAGCGCACTCTGTAAACCGTCGCATTTAATAGGCCGTAAATGAAAAAACAGCCTCGAAATTCGCGTCTGGCACGCTAAACTGCGCACCTTGGCCAAAACAGGCTGAACCGGTGGCGGGACATGATGTTCCAACACCACGAATTCCTTATAAAGAGTAACGATCATGACCCAAGTCAAACTGACTACCAACTTCGGCGACATCGTCCTCGAACTGAACGCCGATAAAGCCCCGATCACCGTGGCCAACTTCGTCGAATACGTCAAAGCCGGTCACTACGAAAACACCGTTTTCCACCGCGTCATCGGTAACTTCATGATCCAGGGCGGCGGTTTCGAGCCAGGCATGAAAGAAAAGAAAGACAAGCGTCCAAGCATCCAGAACGAAGCGGACAACGGCCTTTCCAACGACAAGTACACCGTCGCCATGGCCCGCACCATGGAACCGCATTCGGCTTCCGCCCAGTTCTTCATCAACGTGGCGGACAACAGCTTCCTGAACCACAGCGGCAAGAACGTTCAAGGCTGGGGCTACGCGGTATTCGGTAAAGTGACCGCAGGCACCGACGTTGTCGACAAGATCAAAGGCGTGGCCACCACCTCCAAGTCCGGCCACCAGGACGTACCGGCAGACGACGTGATCATCGAGAAAGCCGAGATCATTGAGTGATATTGCTGATTTCAGACTTGCATCTGGAAGAGGAGCGCCCGGACATCACCCGGGCGTTTCTGGATTTGCTCGCCGGACGCGCCCGCTCGGCGAGTGCGTTGTACATTCTGGGCGACTTTTTCGAGGTATGGATTGGCGACGACGCCATGACACCCTTCCAGCGTTCCATCTGCCAGGCCCTGCGCGACCTCAGCGACAGCGGCACGGCCATTTTTCTGATGCACGGCAATCGCGACTTCCTGCTCGGCAAGGCGTTCTGCAAACAGGCAGGCTGCACCTTGTTGAAAGATCCGAGTGTCGTGCAACTCAACGGCGAGCCGGTGCTGCTGATG
>NZ_JBGCUL010000676.1:0-2474 GCF_054177685.1 Pseudomonas sp. P5_A2_2 | reverse complement strand
ATTGAAAAAGTCCATGAACGCCGGTCGAATACCGCGCTCCTGAGCCTGTTCGTAAGCCAGGCGATCCAGGTAATAACCGGGCAGCGGCGAGTCGGTGCCGTGCAGGCCAAAGAAGCTGGTCTGCAAGCGATAGCGCACCTCTGCGCGATCCTCCTCAAGGCGTACCGCCTCGACCACGTCGGAGGCCGGAAAACCCAGCCCCGCATGGCTTTGCAGGCGCACACGCCGGCGCGCCGCCGCACTCAAGGGTTGCGCCTCCAGGTCATCGCCATGCAAGGCGTGCAGATGCTCCAGCAGACGGTGAAACGAATAGTTCCGCGCGTCGGCCAGCAGTACATCAGCTAGATCACGGGTTGTCTGCCGGTCAACAGTGGCCATTCATAACGCTCGTTGTTGGTGGTATTGATCACTTCCAGGCGATGGAAGGAATTGATGCTCGCGTACAGGGCGAAAAAGTGCGAAAGCACGCTGGCGAACAGGTACAGCTCGCCCTCGCAGAGAAAAGCGTTTTGGTCCAGTTGCAAGCGGGTCTGCAAGCCGCGCACCGGCTGGCCTTTCATGAGCCAGTCGATGGGGGTTGTCACGGCCTCGTGGATGCCGTTGAGGCGTTTGCGCGTGGCGCGGGCCTGTTGCAGGTCGTGCAAAGCGGCGAAGTCATAGGCGCGGATCACCGCCTTGAGCGGCTCGGCCGACAGCAACGACAGGTAGTTCAGCGACAGGTTGGAAATCAGCGTCCAGTGCAGGCTGCTGTCCAGCACTGGCCGGTAGCTTCGAGTCGGTGCGATCAGGTTGGTGTAGGTGGCAAACGACGGCGTGACCTCGGTGGACAGCGACACATCCCCCACACCCAGCAGCTGCGGCAGGTCGCGATTGGTGCAGGTCAGTTCGATGGACGCCGCTTCATGCTCACCGATGTACAGGCTTTCATCACCACGCACGAAGGCGATGCGATGGCGCAAACCTTCACGCCCATGGGATTGCTCGATATGCGTGCGGAAGTACAGTGCCGTGCGGCCCCGCGCATGTTCGATCTCATGCTGGAACGATTCGAACGGGGTAAAACGTCGCAACGGATCGCCTTTGCGCTCCTTGTCGGCGGCGTCCCAGCCGGCCACCTTGTCGACGCTGAAAATCTCGTAAGCTTCGGGGCGGTTGCCGCTGGGGCTGATACGCCGCTCCACGCTGCGCCCGTACAGCGCAATCGGGTTGGCGTCGTGGCGGAACAGGTTGACTGCCGGCGCGCAATACAGGTGCAAGTCACTGGTGCGCAGGCGGATATCAGGCGGCATGGGCCGGGCGAACTGAAACTCGAAACGCAGAGTCGTGGCGCTGACATCCGGCCAAATGTGGGCCAGATGGGTCAGGCTGAAAAAGTGGAAACGCTGCGGGAACACAAAGTACTCCTGCAGGATCCGGTAACCATCGAACACATTGCGCGGGTAGGGCAGCAGTGCCTCGTCGGTGGTGAAGCCGGGGAAACCGATATCTTTTGCAGACAGGCGATGGCTCTGGCCGTTGACCTGCAGCGTGATGCTGTCCAGATAATGGGCAAGCCACAGGTACAACGTCATGGCAGTGGCGTTATCCCCGCCCAGATGAAAATCCAGCTGATCGCAGGCCATGCTGGTCAGCGGCTGGTCCGTCAGCACCTTGAGGTCGATGCGCATCACCGAGGCCTCGCGGCTGTGAGCGTCGCTGACCTCCTGTAAGGCTAGCGGATACAGATTGACGTCGGTGCAGGTGCGAAACTGGCAGGAAATGCCATCTACCGGTTTGGCAAATAACGGTGTGCCCTTGGGAATCACCTGGCGCTGGCTGATCGCATCGGGCAGCGGTGCAAAGCGGATGATGGTCGCACTGGGCAGGGGCCGCAGGTAGTTAGGCCAGAGCATCTGCAACAGCGGATGAGTCAGCTCCGGCAAGTCGTCGTCGATCTTCATCCCCAGCTTGGCGGTGAGGAAGGCAAAGCCCTCCAGCAGTCGCTCCACGTCCGGGTCACCGGCCTGGTCGCCGAGAAATTGCGCCAGCTGCGGGTTGTCCTCGGCAAACTCGCGGCCGAGTTCTCGCAGGTAGCGCAACTCCTCGGCAAAGCGTTGTTTCAAGTCCATTGCATCCTCATCTCACGCGGGTGTAGCCGTCGCGGCCATGCATGGCCACCTCGATCAGCACCTGTTCTTCCTTGTGGTTGACCCGCACCTGGCAATCCAGGCGAAAGTTCAGCTCCAGCGGCAAATCCGGGTCGGGCTGATAACGCACGCCGGTGACCTTGATGCGCGGTTCAAACGCCTCCACCGAGCGCCGAATATCGGCGCTGATGGCCACCACCAGATCACTGCTGGCCTGGGTAACCCCATTGAAATCGCACAGGCCCAGTTCAGGGCTGCTTTGCGAGCAGCCCTGGCGTGAGTTGAGCACCTGTTCCAAGTGGCGTTTGATCGCCTCGACACGCTGGTGCACCTGCTCAACCGCGCTGC
>NZ_JBGCUL010000675.1:0-2476 GCF_054177685.1 Pseudomonas sp. P5_A2_2 | reverse complement strand
CTATCGCGAGCAAGCTCGCTCCCACAGGGGGATGTAGTTACCCGGCTTTGCGCAGGGCCGCATGCTGCGGGTTGAAGGTCAGCACGGCGAGCAACGCGAACAGCAACGTCAGCCCCGTGCACACCGCCAGCGCCAGCGGATTGAAGCGTTCATACAGGGCGAAACGCACCAGCTCTACCGCATGGGTGAACGGATTCACCGCGCACAGCCAGTACAGCCACTCGCTGGCCTCGTGCATCTTCCACAGCGGATACAGCGCCGATGACAGGAAAAACAGCGGGAAGATCACGAAATTCATCACCCCGGCAAAGTTCTCCAGCTGGCGGATCGCGTTCGACAGCAACAGGCCCAGGGCGCTGAGCAGCAACGCCACCAGCAGCAAGGCCGGCAACACCAGCAACAGGCCCATGGCCGGTGGCCGCACGCCGTAGACCCAGGCAACCGCCAGGAACGCATACACCTGCAACAGCGAAATCAGCGAGGTGGCCAACAGTTTGCTGCACAGCAGAAAGGTGCGCGGCAGGGGGCTGGTCAGCAGCACGCGCATGCTGCCCATCTCGCGGTCGTAGACCATCGACAGTGAGCCCTGCATGCCGTTGAACAGCAGGATCATGCAGGCCAGCCCGGGAATGATGTAGACCTCATAGGGAATGTAGGTGTCGTAGGGCTCGATGATCGCAATTCCCAGCGCTGCGCGAAAACCGGCGGCGAACACCAGCAGCCACAACAGCGGCCGCACCAGGGCGCTGAGGAATCGAGTGCGTTGCAGCACAAAACGCAGCCATTCGCGCAGCACGATACCGCTAAAGCATTGCCAGTAAGCGTTCATTGGGCAGCTCCTGATGTTGTCAGACGAGTGAAGGCCGAACCGAGGTCACCGCCGTGTTCCTGGCTCAGGGCATCGGCCTGTCCGCTGGCCACCAGCCGGCCTTGATGCAGGATCAGCAGGTCATCCCTGGGCTGTACTTCATCGAGCAGGTGGGTGGTCCAGAGTACGCAGATGCGCTCGTCGCGACACAGGCTGCGGATGTGCTGGTTGAGCGCCAGGCGACTCGCCGGGTCGAGGCCGACACTGGCTTCATCGAGCAGCAACAGGCGCGGCTCATGCAACAGGGCTCGGGCAATTTCCACCCGGCGACGATGGCCACCATTGAGTTCACGCACCCGTTCGCGGCGGCGTTCGGTCAGGGCCTGGCGGGCCAGTTCGGCGTCGACCCGAAGGTCGGTCTGACGCCGGGACAGGCCATGCAATGCGGCGTGATAACGCAGGTTCTGCTCGACGCTGAGGTCCAGGTCCAGGGTGCTTTGCTGAAACACTACGCCCAATTGCCTGAGTGCCGGGCGTGCCGCGCTGCGCAATGAATTGCCACCGACGCGGATCTCGCCTTGCTGCAGATCATAGAGCCGGGTCAGCAGGGCAATCAGGGTCGACTTGCCGGCGCCGTTGGGTCCCAGCAGCGCGGCGAAACGCCCGGGTTCCAGGCTGAAACTCACCTTGCGCAAGGCCTCTCGGGCGCCGTAGGCAAAACCCAGGTCACTGACTTCAAGGGCGTTCATGGCGTCACCACCACGCCCCAGGGGTAGCGCCCGACTTTCACCGATTTGTTGACCTTGAGGCTGTCGACGTCGATCACCGAGACATCGCCGCTGACGCCGTTGGTGGCCAGCAATTGCTTCTGATCCGGGGTGAATGCCATTTGCCAGACCCGTCGACCCACCAGCAGGTAATCGACAATCTCGAAGGTTTTGGCGTCGACCACCGCGACGTGATTGGCCGGGCCGAGGGCGACGAAAGCGTATTTTCCATCGGCGCTGAGCTTGATGCCCACCGGTTGCACCTTGTCCGGGTGCACGCCCTTGATCTGGAAGTTCAGGGTCTTGAGCACGTTGCGGCTGGCCACATCGAGAATGGTCACGGTACCGCCGATTTCCGCCGAGGCCCAGAGCCGGGCACCATCGGGGGAGAACTCGACGAAGCGCGGGCGCTGGTCCACCAGGGTGCTGTCGGCCAGGGTCTGGGTGCTGGTGTCGATCCAGTGCAGCATGTTGGTGGTTTCGCTGGTGTTGACTGCCCACTTGCCGTCRGGGCTCACCGCCATGCCTTCGGGTTCGACGCCGACGTTGATCTGGCCGAGCACCTTGGAGGTGTCGGTGTCAATCACCGTGACCAGCGCATCGTCTTCGTTGGAAACGTACAACCAGCGGTTGTTGGGGTGCAGGGCGAATTGTTCGGGGTCCTTGCCCGAAGGCAACTCCTTGATGATCTTGCGTGTGGCCACGTCCATCACCTGGACCCGGTCCGAGTCACTGGCGCAGATGTACAGCAGCTTGTTGTCATGGGACAGCAGCAGGCCGCGGGGGCGCTGGCCGACGGGCAGGGTGTCGGTGACTTGCAGGGTCTGCAGGTCGATCAGGCTCAGGCTGTTGTCCTTTTCGTTGGAGACCCAGGCAGTGCTGGCAACGGCATGGCCAGCGG
>NZ_JBGCUL010000674.1:0-2484 GCF_054177685.1 Pseudomonas sp. P5_A2_2 | reverse complement strand
ACCGCCGATGAGCACGTCATTGCCCGCGTCACCATTGATGATGTCGTTACCGCCCAAGCCGTTCAGGATGTCGTTGCCAGCACCTCCGCTGGCAATGTCGTCGCCTGTCGTGCCGGTCCAGATGTCGACACCGGCGGTACCGACAAACACATCACCGACCACTGTCGTAGCGGCAGAGGTGACTCGCTCAAGTGTGCCGAGGTCATCGGTGTAACTCGCAACGATACGCAGTTGCTGACCGACCAGTGTCGGGGTGAGCGCGAGGGTCGTGCCCGTCTCGCCGACGATGTCGGCAAAGATCGCACCGTTCCCCGCCTGCCACTGATGGGTAATCACCGAGGTCGTGGTCCCGTTGGCGTCGGTGAACGCATCCGTGGCGGTCAAGGTCGAGCCTTCCGTCGGGGTCGTGTCGCTGATCAGCACCGTTCCGACCGGCAGGAAGTTGACGGTGCCGGTACCGGCCGCCGTGATCGGTGCGGTCGGCGCCGAGAACACCTCCTCCAGCACGCCATTGGCGTCCTTGTAGACCGCCCTGACGCGCAGAGCCAGTCCGGTTGGCACGACGAGTTGCGGGATAGCCGGCACGGCACCGATGAGGGTCGCCGGTGGTGGGACCCTGAGTTCCGTGCCCACCGTGACAGTCAGACCCTCCGCGCGCGCGACCTCGCCGGCGGCAAAGAAGGTGATGTCTTCGAAGACGCCCGAGCCTGGGCTTGGTTCGAACTGCCAGAAGAAACTGATGGGGCTGGTGATCGCGCCACCGGTCGCGGTATTGTCGGCATCAGAGATGTCTGCCGCCGATACCGTCAGCGTCTGGCCGACGGCGGGCGTGGCATCGTCGATCGTCAGCGAACCGACTGGCGCCGAGTTCAAACCGCCAAGCACAATCGCCTGATCGGTGAATTGCAACCGCTCGATATTGCTGAGGGTGTCGATCCCGTCCCTGCYAGCGACACTGTCGGTGACCGTAACGGTGCCGTTGACGTTTTCGACCACGGTGTAATCCGCAAAATTGCCGGAGTACAGCGCCGTATCGAAGTCGGGACCGGGCGCCGTCAGAATCTCGCGGACGACCTGGAGCTGACCGGGGTTATAGGTGCCGTTCAACATCAGCGGGACCAGCGGTGTCATGTTGTCGAAGCTGGCGATTTCCGGCCCGGTGCCATCGATGTTCTGCCGCACGCTGATGCGCACGTTGAGCCACTTGTCGCCGTCGATCAGGTCATCGCCGACCCGGCCTTCGATGACGTCGCTGCCGGCACCACCCAGGATAATGTTGCCCCCGTCGAACTTATCGTCGGCCGTCCCCCCGATACCGTCGGCACCGAATCCGGCGCTGCCGACGAACGCCCGCAGACCACTGATGAGGTCGAAGTTGGTGAGTACGCTGCCCGTGGCGCCAGCAATAGCGAGCGTTACCGCGGTGGAATCATCGCCAGTGAGGAAATCGGCGTGTGCCGATCCCGACAGCCCTTCCACCAGGTCCAACCGGGCAAGGATCGACGCAGTTGAACCAGGCACCTGCGGCTGATCGAAGAAGCGCAGACTGGAGTTGAGGCCAATGGTCACGCCGACCGGATCGTCCTTGTAGGTCGCCCAGTCGTAACCGGAGAACCCGATGAAACGGTCCGCCTCGCTAGGGCTGCCGATCATGATGTCATCACCGCCTTCCCCGTCGAAGTTATCCGGTCCGCCATCGCCCATGAAGACATCGTTGCCAATGATCGGATCGTTGCCGAATGGGTCGAAGTTGTCGCCGGCAACGCCATCGGCGGATCCGCCCTGGATCCAGTCGTCGCCTTCACCGCCGCGCGCGAACTCGTTCGCCTTGCTGCCGAGGATGAAGTCGTTGCCCAGGCCGCCACTGCTGTCGGCCGCGTCCTCGCCGGTGATGATGAAGTCCTGGCCGGCCTGGCCGAGGATCAGGTTCAGGCCGTTGCCGCCCTGGATGACGTCGTTGCCGTCCTCGCCGTGGATGACGTCGTCGCCGCCGATGTCGGTGATGATGTCGTCACCGGTACCGCCAAGGAGTTGGTCGTTACCGTAGCCGCCATCGATCCGGTCGTTACCGGCATCGCCATAGACCGTGTCATCGTCCGAGTCGCCGGCAATGAGGATATCGTTGCCGGCTGTGCCGCCGAGCACGACCGTATCGGCACCGGTGTAGTGCAGGTAGTTGGTATCCGGGCCCACTGTGCCGGGGTTGTCGCGGATCACCAGCGGTGTGAGGAAGTCACTGCGTGGTGAGCCAATCGGATGGTTCGACGGTCCAAAGGGATCGGCGGTGACTGGCAGATCATCGATCGTGCCGACGATGCCGTCGGGCCCGGCTACCACACTCGGGTTGTACTGACGCGTCTGGTCAATTTCCAGGGTAAAGGCCGGCGTCAGGAAAACCCTGGCCGAGAGGTGTGTTGCGTCGGTATTGGCCATGACCAGATTGGCGAACGTGTTGTTCTCAAGTTCCGCGCCAAAGTCCATCGA
>NZ_JBGCUL010000673.1:0-2487 GCF_054177685.1 Pseudomonas sp. P5_A2_2 | reverse complement strand
GCCCCGGCCAAGGACATCACCCAGATGCAGCACGTGATCTTCAACGCCTACACCAACGCAACGCTGACCGCGCTGTTCCTGTTCGTGGTGTTCAGCATCCTGTTCTTCGCGCTCAAGGTCGGTATTGCCGCCTGGGGCACCAAGGAGCGTACGGATAAGGAAGCGCCATTCCACGCGCTGCCGGATGCCTGATCATGTTCAATGACCTGAGTCGCCTCGGCAAATACCTCGGTCAGGCCGCGCGCCTGATGGTCGGCATGCCCGACTACGACAACTACGTCGAGCATATGCAGAGCAAGCACCCGGATAAACCGGTGATGGACTACGAGGCGTTCTTCCGCGAACGCCAGGAGGCCCGTTACGGCAGTAAAGCCGGACCGAAGTGCTGTTGAGTGAAATAAAGAAACCGGCTGAACAGACTGTGTGAAAGCCACTGAAGGCCAACCCAACAAATGCCCCGACAAGTCGGGGCATTTGTTTTTGATCTTGGCAGACCGCGTTTTCACACGGTCTGTTCCGGTGCCGTTTGCATTTCGCAGTCCTGCTTCTTATCTTTCCTGGTGCACCAGCCTTTTATCAGTGGTGCACCAGGCTTCGACTGGAAATGCCGAGGGCCGTCTTCAACCTGGAATCGATGCACATAATTACTTGAATTTCACCAGCGCGAATGCAACTGCCCCCCAGATAACAATGATTCCCGATATCAAAATCTTGATTTTGAGAAGTTGTTTGAGGTGAGGCGGGAAATTCTTTACATCGTCAGGATCCATTTCACCAGTGCGAATTCCCGGCCCTGGCCATATCACCATTCCTGTGATTTTTGCCACCAACATGAGTCGCCCAAACCATCCTTGTTGTCGCAAACTCGCTCCCCAAACAACAATATGTCGACTATTTTCCAAAGCTTTCAACATGGAATCCAGATGACGCATCAAGTAAAGGCTGTAGGCAAAAGTACCAATACTCAACAGGAATGGCCCACCCACAACCAAAATGACAACCCAGAGACTCCAGGCGTTGATCACCGTTGCTTGGCCTCATACAGTTTCTCGCCCAGGAACTCTCCTGCAACACCTCCAGCTTCAGAGCCCACCCATGCACCAGCCCCTACTATGGCCGCAACGCAGATAACTCCTCCAATCCCTGTGGATACCCCAAGCGCCAAGCAAACAGGGCCGCTAGCTATATATGCCAACTCTCCACCTCTATGACCACCGATTGTCGACAACACAAATTTTCCTCCCTCCGTAAACTTGACCTTCTCACAAGCCGCTCCAGAGTCGTCTACACAAATCTCCTGAACAGCCAGCAACGAAGAAACCCCACCAATGCCAATGCCGATGTAACCGCCGGTGCTCATGTACTTCGCCGCCCGACTGGTCGCATTCACGTGATTGGCATACCCCGGTATCTGCCCCGGCGCCCCGGCCTTGTCCCAGTGGTGCACCAGGCTGCGACTGGAAATGCCGAGCGCCGTCTTCAGCTTCGGGTGATCGCCCAGGGTGGTCTGGCCACGCAGGCGAGTGGAGTTCAGCAGATGAGCATCGAGTTGGGCGAGCAGGCGCTGGCGTTCGGCGAAGAACTGCGGTGATTTGAGGTGGCCGTGTTGGCGATAGCTGTCTTGATGCAGACGCTCCATGGCTTGCAGGGTGTCGCGCAGTCGGGCCAGGTGTTTTTCCATCACCACCGCGCTGACGCCAAGCCAGGTCGAAGTCTCGCCGCTAAAACTGGCGATTTCCGCCGCGTGGCGGAACATGAACTCGGCTTCCTCCGGCGTCAGGGGATCAAGGGCGGCCTTGACCTGCTGCGCGGCCTGCATCAGCTGCGCTTCCTGGTAGGTGCAGGAGGTGTTGTTCGGGTCGCTCAGTACGATCAACGAGCCGGCTTTGATGTTGTCTGATACTGGGTTGAGTGCCCGAAACTTGCGCATCACGGCGGCATCGGGCGTGGCGAACAACGTGGCCTCCAATGCCTCGCGGGTCATGCTTTTGGGCACCACATAGAAGCCCGGTTCTTGAGGGTCTACGCGGGCGAATATGACAGGCGCCGGTGGGTTCGAAGGGGCGAAACCAGGCTGACGTGGCGCGGCCGGTTGACTGGTTGCCGCACTGGAAACGGGTTGCACAACGCTCCTGTCCGTTCGCGGTGCGGAGTTAGCGTTGCGATAGGTCGCCGTGACCACCGAGGGGATCAGTCGGGCCTTGCAGGGGCAATCGCTGTGGCTGTCCAGCGTGCCCGCCATGGCTTTGCCATGACTGATCATGTGCGAAATGCCACCGACAATTTTGTAAGTCTTGCCGTCCTTGCCACAGGTGACTCGATCACCTTCGCGGGCATGGGCAATGCCGTACATCAATATCCGGGTGTCACCATTCAGGACCTTGCCGCCACAGGTGGTCTTGTCATGCAGGCCAATGAAATGTCCTTCGTTCATTGATGTTCTTCCTCCTTGATGGAAGGCAGAAAGCCCTCGGCCATCGGCACACC
>NZ_JBGCUL010000672.1:0-2493 GCF_054177685.1 Pseudomonas sp. P5_A2_2 | reverse complement strand
GATCTGGATGCAGGGCATGATGGCCGGCCACAAGAACGCCTATGACTGCATCAAGGCGTTCTCGGAAACCGACTTCACCGAAGACCTGAAGAAGTTCGACGTGCCGACCCTGGTGGTGCATGGCGACGCGGATCAGGTGGTGCCCTACGAAGCGGCGGGCGTCTCCTCCGCCAGGCTGGTGAAGGGCTCGACCCTGAAGATTTACCCGGGCGCCCCTCATGGTTTGACGGACACCCATAAGGATCAGCTGAACGCTGACCTGTTGGCGTTCTTGAAAGGTTAAAAAAGCCGGATCAAAAGATCGCAGGCTTCGCCAGCTCCTACAGGGTCGCGTGCATGCCCGTAGGAGCTGCCGAAGGCTGCGATCTTTTGCTTTTAAGGCCATGCACCACCTGACAGCGCCAGGCAAACGGATTGATGCCTTCGCTGCGGGTGAAGATGTGGCAGAAGTGCGCCTGATCGCAGAAGCCGCATTCAAGGCTGATCTGCGTAAGGCTCATGTCGGTGTACTGGATCAATTGCTTGGCCAGGACAATGCGCTGCTGACGGATCCAGTCCTGGGGCGAGAGGCCGGTGCTGCACTTGAACGCGCGGGAGAAGTGACTGCGCGAGAGGGCGCAGGCCTGTGCCAGTTCAGTGACTTCCAGGCTGTCGCCCAGACGTTCGAGGATCAGTTGCTTAACCAGTTTTTCGCGTTGCGGGCTGAGGCCGCCGGGGTGGGGCTTGCGAGGTTCGCTGGCAGGTGCGCGGGCGGTGATGTGCTGTGGGAAAGCCATGGCCATTGTCCGGTCGGGGGAGGAAAAGCGCTGGCGCCCGGTTCGAGCGATCAGCACCGTTACTCTGGAAAAAACAGTTCTGCGCTGAGGGCTTCATTGTTGGAGGCGCCCGCTGTGGCTGACGAGTTAAACGTTGTTAATTCCATGTCCGAGGCTGTGAACACAGCACATCGTTGCAAGTGCGGGCGACGTCGATGGGCACAAGATGCGCAATATGGAGCGGGCCACAACGGACCGTCGATTGGTTTGAAAAGGTGAACAGATGAAACGGACATGGCAGGGAACGCTGGGCGCCATCGGCCTGGTTCTGATATCCGCCAACGCGCTGGCCCAGGCGCCTGCGCAGGTGGGCACGCAAGTACCCGGTTACTTTCGGCTGGCACTGGGGGATTACGAAGTGACGGCGCTGTTCGACGGTTATAACGACCTGTCGCCGAAGCTGTTGCAAGGCATGAGCCAGAGCCAGATCCGCGCGCTGTTGGCCCGTCGTTCGATTGAAACCCCGGGTGTGCAGACCGCCTTCAACGCCTTTCTGGTCAACACTGGTAAACAGCTTGTCCTGATTGATACCGGGGCAGGGCAGTGCATCGGTCCTACCGCCGGCCAGCTCCCGGCCAACCTGCAAGCGGCCGGCTACAAACCGGAGCAGGTGGACGCCATCCTGATCACCCACCTGCACCTGGATCACGTCTGTGGCCTGGTGGACGGCCAACAGCAACCGGTGTTCGCCAACGCCACGGTGTACGCGGCCAAGGCCGAAGCCGACTACTGGCTCGACCCGCAGGCGTTGGCCAAGGCACCGGAAGCGGCCAAGGGCTACTTCAAAATCGCCCAGGATTCCACCGCGCCTTACGTGGCCGCCGGCCGATTCAAGACCTTCACCCCCGGCCAGTCACCGCTGCCGGGCGTGGTCGAGGCGCAACTGGAAG
Source organism: Pseudomonas sp. P5_A2_2 (assembly GCF_054177685.1). Classification (NCBI taxonomy): domain Bacteria; kingdom Pseudomonadati; phylum Pseudomonadota; class Gammaproteobacteria; order Pseudomonadales; family Pseudomonadaceae; genus Pseudomonas; species Pseudomonas sp. P5_A2_2. The sequence goes on along the minus strand of NZ_JBGCUL010000672.1, from coordinate 788 downwards.
CCGGGCACACGCCGGGCAGCACCACGTACCGTTTCACCTMCCAAGGGCAAAGCATCCTGTTCATGGGCGACCTGGTGCACAACCTCGCCGTGCAGTTCCTGCACCCTGAGGTATCGATCGGTTTCGACGTCGACAGCCAGCATGCGATCAAAAGCCGCAACCAGGTGTTCAGTGCCGCTGCCGCCAGCAAGACCTGGGTGACTGCGGCGCACCTGCCATTTCCCGGCATCGGTCATATCACCGCCGAAGGCAAGCATTTCCAGTGGGTGCCGGTGGAGTACGGACCGTACAAACGAGCGGCGAACGTGCCGTTGATCGAGTAAAGTCGGCAGTTCTCGCGCCTGGCCGACCACACAAGGAACCCGAGCCTATGAACCGTAACGATCTGCGTCGCGTCGACATGAACCTGCTGGTGATTTTCGAAGCCCTGATGTTCGAAAAGAACCTGACCCGCGTCGCCGAAAAACTGTTCATGGGTCAGCCTGCGGTGAGCGCCGCGTTGGGGCGTTTGCGCGATCTGTTCGACGACCCGTTGCTGTTGCGCAACGGTCGCGGCATGGAACCGACGGCGCGGGCGTTGGCGATTCTCAAGGAATTGCAGCCGGCGATGGACACCATTTCCGGCGCGGTCAGCCGGGCCAAGGAATTCGATCCGGCGACCAGTTGCGATGTGTTCCGCATCGGTCTGTCGGACGATGCCGAGTTTGGTTTGTTTCCACCGTTGCTGCGTCAGTTGCAAGAGGAAGCGCCGGGCATCGTCGTGGTCGTGCGGCGGGCCAATTACCTGT
>NZ_JBGCUL010000671.1:0-2494 GCF_054177685.1 Pseudomonas sp. P5_A2_2 | reverse complement strand
GCCTCATCGCGAGCAATCGAGCGTCGACCGGCTGCTCCCACAGGTTTAGCGGTGTTTAAGCGAGTTCGGCCACGACCGAAGCCAGCGCCTTGGCCGGATCCGCCGCCTGGCTGATCGGACGACCGATCACCAGATAGTCGGAACCGGCATCCAGCGCCTGACGTGGCGTCAGGATGCGGCGCTGATCGTCCTGGGCGCTGCCCGCCGGGCGAATCCCCGGGGTCACCAGTTGCAGCGACGGATGCGCCGTTTTCAGGGCATGGGCTTCCAGGGCCGAGCACACCAGGCCATCCATCCCGGCTTTTTCCGCCAAAGCGGCCAGGCGCAGTACCTGCTCCTGGGGCTCGATGTCCAGACCGATGCCCGCCAGGTCTTCACGCTCCATGCTGGTCAACACGGTCACGCCGATCAGCAACGGTTTCGGACCGCTGCGCTGATCCAGCACTTCACGGCACGCAGCCATCATGCGCAGACCGCCGGAGCAATGCACGTTGACCATCCACACGCCCATTTCCGCAGCCGCCTTGACGGCCATCGCGGTGGTGTTCGGGATGTCGTGGAACTTGAGGTCCAGGAACACTTCGAAACCCTTGTCGCGCAGGGTGCCGACGATTTCCGAGGCGCAGCTGGTGAACAGTTCCTTACCGACTTTGACCCGGCACAGCTTCGGGTCCAACTGATCGGCCAGCTTCAGTGCGGCGTCACGGGTAGGGAAATCCAGGGCGACGATGATAGGAGTCTGGCAGGCGGACATGAGTGGGCTCTCAGGCAAGTCGAAATCGGCGCGCATTGTAGCGGAACCAGCGCCGCTGCGGGACCCGATGATCGGTAAATCGTCGAGACGGTTCCGGCAAGACTAGCCCTCGAGGCGAATGTGTCGAGCTCGATACATACACGACACGCCCGCAACACCTGGGCCCGCTACCCTCGGCAACCGCAACATGCACCTGATACCGCAACAGAACCTGTGTGGAGCGGGCTTGCTCCGGGCAGCGTTCCGACCAAGAGGCCCCAAGCAGAATACAAATTTCAGGGCCGGCGATCTTCAACCCGTGCCTGAGTCTTGCTCCAGTCGATCAATAGGCTGTAGGCCACCGCCAGCAACGTCGGGCCGATGAACAGGCCGATAAAACCAAAGGCAATCAACCCGCCAAACACCCCAAGCAACACAATGACCAGCGGCAAGTTACCGCCTCGGCTGATCAGGTACGGCTTGAGCACGTTGTCGACACCGCTGATGACGAATGTGCCCCAGATCCCGAGGAATATGGCCATCCCGTACTCGCCTTTCCAGGCCAGCCACGCGGTCGCCGGAATCCATACCAGCGGCGGGCCCATCGGGATCAGGCTGAGCATGAACGTCACAATGCCGAGCACCAACGCACCCGGTACGCCTGTAATCAGGAACCCGATCAGCGCCAGGATCGCCTGGGCCGCCGCGGTGCCGATCACACCGTTCACCACCCGCTGTACCGTGCCCGCCACCAGTTCAATGTAGTAGCCGGCCCGTTGACCGATCAGCCGCTCCAGCAACGTGTGGACAAACGCCGCCAGGCGCGGCCCGTCGCGATAGAAAAAGAATACGAAGACGATGCTCAGGGTCAGTTCGAGAATACCGCCGCCGATCTGTGCGCTGCGCGCCAGCAACCAGTTACCCACCTGCCCCAGATAAGGCTTGAGCGACATCATCATCGCCGCGCCCTGCTCATCGATGCTGTTCCAGATCCCGACCAGCCGCTCGCCCACCAGGGGAATCGAACCCAGCCACACCGGTGCTTCGGGTAGCCCCTCGACCTGCGCATCCTTGATGAATGCCGTGGCATCGCGCACATGATCGGCAAGGTTGAAACCCAGCCACACCAGCGGTGCCGCTACCAGCACCATCCAGCCCAGCGTCAGCAATGCCGCCGCCAGAGACTCGCGGCCATTGAGCCAACGGGTCAACAAGCGCATCAGCGGCCAACTGGCAAATGCCAGGACCGCGCCCCAGAACATCGCCGACCAGAACGGCGCCATCACCCAGAAACTCGCGCCGAACAGCACCACGAGCAGGATCTGCACCAACAGGCGATCGTTATTGATCATCAAAAGTCTCGAAAAAGTCAGTCAGCAAAAGAGTAGGCGAACGCAGCGTGCACGCTCGCCCGGTACAGCCTAGCGCAATAGCTCGATGTGCAGGCCAGAGCCTTCGGCACTGCCGGTTTCCAGCCGCGCGGCACGCACGCCCTGGCCAATCAGGGCCTGACGCCAGGCTTCGGCGTTCGCTCCGGAAATACTGACCCGCAAAGTGGTGTCCAGATTCAGTCCGCGAGAAATCAGGCGTAGCCAGGTCTCGTCAGGTACGCTGTTCAACGTGGAAAAATCGAGCTCACCGGTGCTCCTGAGTTCACGCAGCAAGGTCGCGGAGCTCGGCAATAACTCACCCAGCGGTGCCGAAGCGTCGAACTGCTCGACATGCAGGTAGGCTTTGCGATTACCGCGGGTGATGCTGTAC
>NZ_JBGCUL010000014.1:0-30370 GCF_054177685.1 Pseudomonas sp. P5_A2_2 | reverse complement strand
GCACGGTACTGGCCGGCATCAAAAGCCTGATCGCGCAGTTCGGCGGCGAGAGTATTTTTTCGCTGCTGCGCAACAACGGCCATGACGCACGCATTTATTCCGATGGCGCCGTTCCGCTGGCGGCGCTGGTCAAGGGTGGTTTGCAGCACCTGAGCATCGACGATTTCAAATCAGACGTCGCCGGTAACAAGCTCCCTGAGCTGTCCTGGATCGAGCCGAGCTATGGCCTGCTCAACGGCAAGCTCGGGCCTAACGTGTCGCACCATCCACCTGAAGACCTGCGCTTCGGTGATCAGTTTGTCGGTGAGGTGTTCAACGCCTTGTCGGCCAATACCGCTGTCTGGAACAAAACCCTGTTCGTGCTGCTGTACGACGAACATGGCGGCTTCCATGACCACGTAGTGCCGCCGACTTGCGTGGCGACCGGTTCAACGGTCGATGTGCCCTGGAAGAATCCCTTCACCCGTCTCGGTGTTCGTGTACCGGCGATCCTGGCTTCGCCGTGGCTCAAGCCGGGGTTGATCCCCTGGACAGGCAATGTCCAGGCGCAGCACTACGATCACACCAGCCTGCTGGCCTTTCTTTGCGATCACTTCAAGTTGCCGCGCAGTGCCCTCGGCCCACGGGTGGTCGCCGCGCAGCACTTCGGCAATGCGCCCATCTGGCGCACTGCACCGGGCGTATCGGCTGCGCCAAAGTTGACGGCCACCGTGGTGCCAAGTCGCGCCGGGTTGCCCTTGATCGAGTCCGAACTGGCGACCCAGAGTCGACAGGTGGTGGACAGCGCCACCGGTTACCTCGACGGCCTCGATCCAGAGCAGATCTGGAAGAGCAGCGCCCAATGGGTCAGCGGTTTTCTCGGCAACCGCAGCCGCGCCTTGGCCGATCCCGGTCAGGCCGCGCTCACACCGGCCGCGCCCAGTGCGGACAGCCTGGAGGCAAAACTGCGGCGCCTGCAGGATTTGATGGTCACCGCTCAAGGGCAAACGGCTCCTCCGGCTGCGGCGCCGGCCAGCAAAGCCTTGGTCGAGCCGGGAGCGGAGATCGCGCCAACACGGCTGCGCGTCCTGTGTCTGCCCGGTGTGGGGTTCACGCCGGCCAGCCAAGGGCAGGGCGGCATCGATGGGAACTGGCAGGAACAATGGCGCACCTTGATCCGCACTCAACTGGCGCAGAACGGTCGCCTCGTCGATGACCAGGACATCGACTTTCTGACTTTCGATGAGCAACTCAAGGAAGGACCGGACTTCGCCCAGATCACCCGAGGCCTGGCGATGCTGAGGGCCGACGCCAGGGGCAAGGCCGATGAGAACTTCGGCAGTTGGGGACTGCCGGTCAACCAGATGCTGCGCACCACGGTGGGCGCCCTCGTGCAATGGATCGAAGACGCCGAGTTGCGCACAGAGTTGACTCAACATCTGCTGGCGAAGATCGAGGCATTCAATCCGCAGATCATCTTCGCCCAAGGCCTGGGCAGCCTGATCGGCTACGACGCCCTGCGCCGGTCGGTGGCGAAAAAAGGTTCGGCACTCAAGCGCATCGATGGCCGAGTGTTCGTCAGCTTCGGCTCACCGATCGCACTGCCGCTGGTGATGCGCGAAGTGTGGGGCGGGCGGGTCCTGCGCCTGAGTGAAAACGGCCGAGGCATCCGCCGCTGGTTCCACCTGCACAACCCTGACGATGGCTTGTTGACCCGGCCAATCACCTCGCCGGATTCCGCGCGGGTCGACCTGCAAACCGAATTCAGCGTGCCATTGCGCGATGACCTGCTCGACCTAAACCACGCCGCCCAGGCCTACCTGTCGTCAGCCACCAGCCAGACCGGCCTGTGGCCGCAACTGGCCCGCGACGTGGTGGCAGCGCAGACGCTGGAGGTGCCAGCGTTCCTGTCCCGCAGCGGCCAACGCAAACGCCGCGCCTTGGTGGTCGGCATCAACGATTACCCCGACCCGAGCGCACGCCTCGACGGCTGCATCAACGACACCTACCTGATCAGCCGCATGCTCCAGGAAAGCGGTTATGACGCAGGCGACATCCGTTTGCTGCACGACGCCCGAGCGACCCGGGCCAACTTCGTCGAACGCCTCGAATGGCTGGTGGAAGGCGCCCGCGCCGGCGACGAGCGCGTGCTGTTCTACTCCGGCCACGGCACCCAACTGCCGGTCTACAGCAGCAGCGGCGAAGCCGACTGCATGGACGAAACCCTGGTGCTCCACGACTTCGACTGGGACGACGAAAGCACCCACTTCACCGACAAACTGTTCCGCCAGTTCTACAGCCACCTGCCCTTCGACCCGGACGGCCACGGCGCCAAACTCACCGTCATGTTCGACTGCTGCTACGCCGGCGGCATGACCCGCGGCAACGGCCGCGTGCGCGGCATCACCCCACCCAGCGACATCCGCCACCGCATGCTGCGCTGGGACCCCTACGCCGGCGACTGGGACCGCCGCGTCTACGCCGTCGACACCGACCGCCGCGACTTCAGCGAACAAGACAACAAAACCCGCGACCTCACCCGCACCCGCACCACCCAAGGCGCCGCCACGGGCCTTCGCCCCGAGAAAAAAGCCCAACTGCTACGCCAAGGCAAACTCTACGGCCACCACGGCCCCTACATGCCCCTGATGCTCTACGCCGCGCGGGAAAACGAAAAAGCCAGCGAATATGTGGCGGGCTCCAACCACTACGGCGCCTTCACCTACGCCCTGGTTGAGCAACTGCGCAAATTGCATCAGGAGGATGCGACGTTGGGGTTTGATCAGTTGATTGAGCGGGTGGGGAGTGTGTTGAGCGCCAGGTCGTTGGGGCAGACGCCGGAGATTGTTGGGCCGAGTGGGGTTAGGGCGGCGGTGTGTCCTTGGCGGATTAGTGGGTTGGGGAGGTGAGGTTTTAGCTTTGTTGCAGGCAACGAAAAGGGCCGCAGGAAAATTCTACGGCCCTGATAACACCGACGTTCCCGAGCCAGCTGCTGAGCCCCTGTGGGAGCGAGCTTGCTCGCGATTCGCAAGATCAACGCAGCAACCAAGCCAGCCACCAACCTTGTGGCGAGGGGGCTTGCCCCCGTTGGGCTGCGAAGCGGCCGTAAATACTGCAACTCAGGTGCATCAGACAAACCGAATTCTGCGAATTGACGATTGCTGCGCAGTCGAACTGGGGTAAGCGGATTTCAACAAGGCCCTCGATGATCTAATCGATGGATTTGAGGACCGTCTTTGAGGCGCTTGCTGAATTGATGTTTCCCAAACCGACGCAGATCCCCTGTGGGAGCGAGCTTGCTCGCGATTCGTAAGATCAACGCAGCAACCAAGCCAGCCACCAACCTTGTGGCGAGGGGGCTTGCCCCCGTTGGGCTGCGAAGCGGCCCTAAATGCTGCAACTTGGAAGCATCAGGCAATCCGAATTGTGCGGATTGACGATTTGCACTCAGAACAAAAAATCCGCTGCCTGTAATTCAGGCAGCGGATTTTTGTAAGGGTGAACAATCAGTACCCACGCATCACTCGTGAAGCCTTCCGCCACCACGATTCACGCCGATTGAAAGGATCATCCGCCAACACGCACGGCATATCTCGCAACCGAATCCAGGGTTCATTCTGCCAGTGCAGCATGCCGAGCGACATTTGAGGCCAGTCCAGCACACTCAGCGTTGGCCGCTCCACCATTCGCGACGGCCGCGCATCACGCAGGGCAGGCACCACCTGATGAGTCAGCCACTCTCGCAGAAATCGATTCTCAGGGCAGTAGTGATAAATCAACAACGCATACACACCTGACTCGCTCACCATCAAACTCTCTTTAGCGGAGCCATAGAGGTCAACGAGCATCATTTGCCTCTGGTCTGCATCGAGCTTGCGCGTCATGCGCTCATCAAGGTGTTTACCCATCAGCCGTCCGAGATCATGTGCGCAGAACCAAGCCTGGTTCTCCAAAAGAAGGGCATGCAGCTGGACGTTGTGACGAGTGAAAACGGTAGGGGAGAGTGATTCAGGCATGGCGGGCCTCCTGAAACGGAAGCGCGTGGTCGGATCTGTGGGTACGGCGATGCACCTTCATCGTGAAGGTCGGATAGTCAGGCATTTCCTTTACCTCTGGCTGCTTTCTTAGGGCATTCGTTAAGGGTGTCGGGAGCTAAGAAACCCACCAGAGACGGGCCGGACATATTCCCCTTTCGGGTCTTGTATTCGCCCACTCCCGACATAACGGGACTTTTCGCAGACGTAGAGAAACCGCAGGCGAAAAAAAGCCGCATGACTGTCGGGTGCGGAGGACCGCTCTGGTTTGTAGAGTTTCTTAGGCTCTGAGACGGGAGGTTAGGAGGAATGCGGGGGAGGGTCAAGTCATGGGCTGAGTGGGGTAGGCCATACCGAGCTATTAGCCCCATCACCAATCTAATGATGCGGTTGCCTCGACAAAATTTCGAGTCGGCATATACTGTGTTTATATACAGCTAATCCTGTGTACTAGGTCACATTTATTTCGTTCCCACCATGTGGCTGTCATTTCGTGATTTAGCGAAATGATAAATTTACATTGGCTGCGCAAGGGATAGAATAGTGATCATTCGTCACAGATTTGACCCAGAGGAAAGCAGGGCTCATGAACCTTTTTGAAACCGCATTTACACAAGCCGACGAGACGAGCCCGCATTCATTTCAGCCAGATCCTCATCCGGCTCAAGACCTGGCACTTCTGTACAAACTGCTTGAGATCTACGACCAAGGCCAACTGGCCGAAAAGCTCAGTGAGATTGGTTCGCCTCACTGTCGCGAAACGGTCAACCGCTGGGTGAAGKGTAAAGCGTCTCCGAAGCTGACCCACGCTGAGTACACTCATCTGGAGTCTCTACTTCCTAAGCGGTTGAACCATAAACCTTCTTTTACATTCATTGATCTGTTCGCAGGGATCGGAGGCATTCGAAAGGGATTTGAAGCAATTGGTGGTGAGTGCCTATTCACTTCCGAGTGGAACAAATACGCCGTTAAAACCTACAAGGCGAATCACTACTGTGATCCTGATCGGCACAGCTTCAATCTGGATATCCGCTCGGTAACTCTGTCCGACAAACCAGAGGTAAGTGAAGACGAAGCCTATTTGAACATTGATCGCAAAATCCCGGATCATGACGTATTGCTTGCCGGCTTCCCTTGCCAGCCGTTTTCGTTAGCTGGTGTCTCCAAGAAAAACTCGCTAGGCCGTAAACACGGCTTTGAGTGCGAAACCCAGGGCACCCTCTTTTTTGACGTGGCACGGATCATTGCCGCTAAACGTCCAGCTGCTTTCCTGCTGGAGAACGTGAAAAATCTCAAGAGTCATGACAAAGGCAACACATTCAGAATCATCTGCCAAGCGCTTGATGAGCTTGGGTATGAGGTTGCAGACGTAAATGCCCCGAAGGGGACAGATCCGAAAGTTATCGATGCCAAACATTTCCTTCCCCAGCACCGTGAGCGGATTGTGCTGGTGGGCTTCCGCCGCGATTTGAATGTTCACCAAGGCTTCACCCTGAGTGAAATCAGCAAACTCATTCCGAAGCAAAAACCGACGTTTGGCGATTTGCTAGATAAAGAAGTAGATAGTAAATACATCCTGACGCCAAAGCTCTGGGATTACCTGTACCGCTATGCTGCGAAGCATCGTGAGAAAGGTAATGGCTTCGGTTTTGGGTTGACTCGGTCTGATGATGTGGCGCGTACACTGTCAGCTAGGTATCACAAGGACGGCTCTGAAATCCTTGTTGACCGAGGCTTTGTCGAAACTCTGGACTTCAATAGCGAATTGAACCAGATTAATCGACCTCGTCGATTGACGCCTCACGAGTGTTCACGCTTGATGGGATTTGATAAGCCTGGTGAGAGCTCCTTCATTATTCCGGTTTCTGATACACAGGCTTATCGTCAGTTTGGCAACTCTGTTGCCGTACCCGTTTTCGAGGCGGTAGCTCGATTGATGAAGGACCGTATCCTGAAAGCGAAAGAGAAAATGGCCGACACTGGGCAGCCCCAGCTGGAGTTCGCCCTTCCAGCCTGATGAGGTAGCCGCGTCGGCCTTTATTCRGGAGCGCCCAGCGCTCCGTTATGGAGGTTATTTGACTGATGTAGTGGATTTAGCTACACGCTCAAGAATGATGGCTGGGATTCAGGGTAAAAACACCAAGCCTGAACTTCTAATCCGCAAAGCCCTGCATGCACGGGGCTTTCGCTTCCGTTTACATGTCAAAGACCTTCCCGGTAAGCCTGATCTGGTGTTACCGAAATACCATGCACTTGTCTTCATCCATGGCTGTTTTTGGCATGGGCATGCATGCAGGTACTTTAAGGTTCCCCAAACTCGTCCTGAGTTCTGGTTAGAGAAAATCGGAAAAAATAAGGCTCGGGACAGCCTTCAGGAAGGTGCCCTTAAAGCAATGGGCTGGAGGGTACTTATCGTGTGGGAATGTGCTGTACGGTCGATGAAAAAAGAAAAGTCCCCATTGCTTGTTGACCTGATAGCGAGCTGGCTGATAAATGGATCGGAATATTTCCAGATCGATGAAGATGCGTTGGAACTAGGATGCAGGTCTTCACACTAGGGAGAGTTGATTGTGGCTCATTGGCAGTTCCGTCCGCTAAATCCGAACGAAATTTCGGGGGCAAGCATTTCCGACGACAACTTCGCAGACGAAGAGCGCACCAGTGTTGAAATCCGTGTCCGTGAAACTCTCCAGAACCCATTGGATGCGCGAAGCAGAGATTCGCTTGATCGATTTTCTCTGACGAATGGGGCAGAGACTTTCTAGCCAGCGAACTGATCGAAACCGATGAGCAACCTGCCAAGATGACGTTTCTTGTGATCTAGGATTTCGGAGCGATTGGTCTGGAAAGGGGCTACACAGACTCCTCGTGTGAAGGCTCGTCCCCAATATCAGAAATAAGGAATAACAATGGGCTTCCATCCGGAATGGAATGATATTTCCACTTTGATCAATCAAAGTGAGAGTCTCTTCATCAAAAAACTGTCACGCAATGACACATCTTGGGCAGATAGTCCAAAGAATGGGCATCAGAATGGCTTTTTTATCCCTCGTCCTGTTGCAGAGTCTGATTTCTTTCCAAAACTGAAGAACTCCAACCCGGACAAACCGCACATTTACGATGTCGAATATCCAACGTTCTGGCCAGCCTCTGGCGAGATAAAGACATCGATGATCAAATATTTTTCGATGCKCAATCCAACCAATAAAGAGAAAGCAAAGCCAAGGTACGAGTGGCAGCACACGGGTATACCCAAGGAGCAATTCCAGTTGCTTTCTCCAGCCTCGCTGCTCGTTATCGGAAAACTCAAACAAGATAGGTTTGGTTCCAGATATTGGTTCATCGTCGTCGATTCGGTAAGCGAAGAAGCGGAAATTATCGAGACCGCATTCGAGCTGGATGCCGATTTCCACTACGGCCTGTTCGATCCTGCTTCGCTTGCTGAGCCTGCTTCCGAAACGGATCAGCTCATTGCAGAGCTGTCGCAGGCGCTCAAGGATGGAACCTTGGAGCAATTCATTAAGCAGCAGACTCTTCCATCTCCGGAGATGCTGGCAGGAAAAGCGCAGAGCAAATGGCTTAATGAGAAGGGTTTCTGCGACATGAATCCATTCTCCCTCTCCCAGCCTGGTGACGCGGTCATGCGTATCAGCAGGGACATTGAATATTCCATCTACAAGCAGGCAGAACTTCGCTTTCGTGCAGCTCAAGTCGCCCGAATTCTCCTCCAGGGGGGAGGCGATCCTGTTGGCAATCTTGTTCGGGCATTCTCTGAGCTCGATTCGATATTCCTCAGCGCGGCGCAAACCAGAAAGAGCAGAGCTGGGCTTTCGTTTGAGCATCATGTAGCAAGGCTATTCAAGGATGGTCGAATTCGTCACGAAGCGCAGGCTGTCTTCGGTGGCCGGCGCCCGGATTTCGTTTTACCGGACGTCAAGGAGCTCAATATGAAGGGAGATGCGGTTATTGTTTCCTTGAAGACAACCCTGCGCGAACGATGGAAGCAGTTGGCCTTAGAGAAGCCGCTTGGAGCAATTTTTCTCGCTACGGTTGATGACCGGGTGTCGGGTGAGGCGATTGATGAAATGGATAGGAATTCGATTTCGTTGGTTGTGCCGGAGTCTTTAAAGAAAGCTAAAGAATCAGCTTACGATAGCTACGAAAACGTCATCACTTTCAGACAGTTTTTCGATAATGAGGTGAGATTGAAGCGCCCTTCATTGATCCTTCCGCTGTGCCCCTGACTAGCTCATTGGTCCAGGGGGTTGCCTCAACTCCTGCCTACCACCGCTGCCGACTTGGATGACGTTGGTCGGCGCAAAAAAATGAGCGAAGACCTGTTTTTCCGTTGTTCTATTGCCCTGCGGTTATTTCTCACTAGCCCAGCTTGGCAGCAGTTCTTTACTACACTCTCCTTGGCCTCACGCAGCCAGCCGTGCTTCATCGGATCCTCGAATTGATTCAATGGTGTCGAATGGCTCATTTAGTCTCAGTTGAGAACGGCCTGTAAATGAGCAGCTGAGTGTTGGCTAGTAGCAGGAGGCACTATTTGAGCGCCTCGCTCCTTAAAGGATGCTTGAGAAAGTMAGGGGCGGCAGATGCGGTATTTCGAAGGGGATGTGTTACATGAAGCTGCCCCGACGTGGGTAGAAGCAGTGCTCAGTCTGGGTTATAGGTGGCGCCAGAGCTGCAATGACACTCGTCGGATCGGGCTGTTGTCGATGCCGTGCGGGTCGGAGGTAGCTGGTCTCGTCGCGTTGGGCGCACTGCGGAGCGATCTTGAGCGTGCTACAGCAAACCATGTCGATACACACTTTGACCTTCTTCTGCGAAGGTGCCATGAGCGCATGGCCGCACTGAGGCGCGGCGACTCCACCGGGCTGCCCTCGTGGGATGTGCGCAATGTCGTCGAGAATAGCTGCTGGCGGTTTGCTTCTGACAATGAGAGCCCCGATGAAATTGTGATCGAGGACAGCACGCACCAGCGGCTTATCAAGCGTGGTAGAAAACTCACTCCCAATCCGAACGGACCATGCCGCCGTTACATCAGGCGAGAAAGTGCTCTCGGCTGGCAGCTACACAATCTTCCGTTGCCACAGATAAGTCCCGGCGGATCAGCTCTGGAACTGTCGATTTATAGTGCTCTGCCTGGTTGCAACGGGCCGATCCTTGAAGACAACCTGTGCCGCTCCTATGACGGTCTGGTGCTGGTCGGGCAGGGCGCCGGCCGCGACACAACCTATATGCAAAAGTATTATGCCGTGGGTTTCGCGTCCGATAATTCTCGGCTGCCACTGGGCGAGCTATTGACCCTGCATTCCAAGGAAAGGAAGTACATACAGCGTCTTGGCTTTCTAAATGAGCATGCTCCAGATAATTCCGGACACGAGGCTTGGCTTGTTGTTGCCGATGGCGTTCCTGCGCTGCTCGCTGCGGAGAGACTATTTCCCGCCAGCGACATTATCGGTGTCTGCAACCGCGATGTCGCTATCGAAGCTACCGATCAGCTTAGAGACTGGCTGAACGGAATCATCCGCTACTACATCGATATATACACCGAAAACTGTCTGCCTAGCGTACTGCCAGAAGGCATGTTGCTGCGCGTGCTGCAACGGAAGGCAACCTAAATGACGTACGTCTCGACGACCGAACGCATGAGTTTCTTGGCAGACAACCCTCCAGTTCAGGAGCTCCATGTGTGCGAGTCGCAGCTGTTTTCTGCGATTCGTAGTCATTTGCGGGCGCTGTTTGACGCCATATATTCGCCAGAAGGCGATGTGCGACAAAATGAACCCGCACTGGCGCTGCGAATGGAGATGATGAAATGGCTGACATCGCCATTGATACCGAACACCGATCTTCTCTTGGATTTTGGTTTGACCAATGAACTTCACACTCGCCACAGGTGGGGCGAGGCCGCTGTGCGCGAAGTTATGGCGCTGAAAGATCTAATCAGGTGCTACCACGAAGAAGACTCGGTGCTGAATAAGGAGTTCGTGCAGGTATTTTGCAACCTTACAGAGACGTTTGGTCAGGACCGGCTCAAAATTTGGTGCCACCGTAATGAGCGTGATCTTTTCCGCGCGTTGTTCGAGGGGCTGACCGAGCTTGAAGATCATGCGTTCATTTGCTCGCTTGCCGAATATCGCAGCTGTCCGCCAGTCGATGCGCTGATCAGGTTCGGGCCGCTGCGCACCCACGGAATGGCAAAAACACCGGAGGCACTGATCACTTCACCGGTTTACCGCAGGTTGGTCAGGTTTGTCTGGAAAGGGCTGACAGATGAGGAAGGGTTCGCGGCCGATCCTTTGGTCCCGGAACACAACTGGCTGACAACCATGCGGTCCGTGAGGCACAGCGTCACCGACAGCGCTAGGGTAGGTGCATCCCTGCCGGTGGAGGAGCCAGTCGACGACATTGTTTTCTTTGCCGGGACCAAGGGCACCGATCGAGGCATGCATCGCTGTGTGCTGGTGGAATTGCCCAGTGATTGCGGGGTTCTGCTACGGCCCGGAACAAGCCAGCTGATTTTTTCCCCTCTTCGTAATGACTGCGACGCAATCGCCTACCGCCATATCATTGACGTGGAAGAGGGCGATTACCTACTGATCCACGACGCTGATGCGGATTTTGGGGAGATCAGTGTTGACGCCGCCAAAGCGCCACTGGCGGCCGTCTGGAAAAAGGCGCTGGCCGACCTGTACAAACGACAGTCGGGCTTATGTGTCCAGAAAATGAGGGATGCTGGCATTTCACTGCGCCATCTTCACCGCGCGGCAGAGAGCTGGATGTCGCTGAATGGCAGCGTGATTCACGCGCCTCAACGCCGTGATCATTTTCAGGCGCTRCTTACCTGTGTGATTGATCCGGAACTCATCCCTCCACGGAGCCACAATGGACAAACGGTTCCAGGCTGGCGTCTGGCTTGGGCCGAAGTGGCGGCCTCACGGTCGACAGCAGTCGAGCACGGTGTCATGGAGTCCGCCATCGTCAATGAACAGCTCATTGTGGAGTTGCGCAAAGAGCTCGGCCATCTGCGGGAAATGATTTCGCCCGATGTGGGTTACCACCACTTGTTGACTCCGGAGAGCGGGCTGGCTGGTAGTGTGAGGTTTGATCCGGTCATCAGCATTGCACTAGGCTTTGCCGCACCACCGGAGGAGTTTGGTAAGCCGATGAAGCTGCTGGTCGCGGAACAGTATCGATGTGAATCAGGAGATGCGCTGTAATGCACATGATCCCCGTTTTCATCGATGAGTCTGCTCCGTTAGGTGAAATAGACGTGTTCCGCAAGCTGGAAAGCTCGGGACACGACTGGATCGTGATTCACTCACTCGATCTTGCTCCATACAACAATTATCGTCGCACCGAGATCGACTTTGTCATTCTGATTCCCGACGTCGGTATTCTCTGCGTTGAGGTAAAATCGCATCGTGAAATCGGGTTCGACGGCAGCCGCTGGTATCCAGACAGCGTCACTAAGTCGCCATTTCGCCAGGCACAGGATGCGCGATTCGCGCTTCGTCGTCGTTTAGTGGGCCGGCTATTCGCGTTTGCGCATGTGCCGGTCATTCATTGCTGCATTTTCCCGCGAGCGGACTTCGCCGTTCCGGTGAATGTTTCCATTCAGTCGTTCGAAGTGATGGATCGCCGCCGGTTTGCCGGATGCGGTACCGGCGAGGCATTCTGCGACGCACTCAAGCGTATGGCACAGCTGGCCATCGGCGCCGATCCACAGATCTCCCCGCTGAAGGTGCTGTTGTCGGCATTTCATCGTGACGAGTTTATCAATTTCTGTTTTCCGATCCGCAAGCGCCGACCCGAAAAAGCTGCCGAAATACTCCATCGCGAGGCGGAGCTCGAGAAGCTACTGCGCGAGCAGCAGCGGCCGGTTCTCAGGTTGACGGACAACAACCCTCGAGTTCTGGTGGAAGGGGGAGCAGGGACAGGAAAATCCCTGATAGGCATTGAGGTCGCCCGGCGCAAGGCCGCCCAAGGGCTTCGCGTCGGTTATCTATGTTTCAACCGGTTGATCGGCAACTGGGCCGCTCGTGAGTTAGCGGCCGATCACCACCCCGATCTGATCGGCGGCTCCGCATTCAGCGTATTGATGTCGTTGACCGGGATTGCCCCCCCGAATGATCCAGATGCCGATTTCTGGGCGCAGCTTCCGCTGCTGATTCAGGACCGTCTGACTGATCCAGCTTGCGCTCATGATGCGCGATTTGACTATCTGGTGATTGATGAGGCGCAGGATATTCTCGCGCGGCCCGACCTTCTGGACTGTGTCCGCCTGCTGATCGACGGAGATCTGATCGGTGGCAGTTATCTGATGCTGGGTGACTTTCGAAATCAGGTGCTAACAGGAGCTGACGAACTCGAGGCGAATCTTGTCGAAGTGCGGCATCAAGCCGCCCGTTGGCTGCTCACGGAAAACTGTCGGAACTACAAGTCCATCGGGCAAGTTGCAATGACCCTGTCGATGGCTGACCGGAGCACGTATTCAGGCTATATGCGTCAGGGAGGTGGCCTGCAGACGTGGGATCTGACCATGTACGAAGACGCGAAGGATCAGGTCCGTAAAATTAGCGAGTGCATTGACTTGGCCCTGGACAGTGGTTTCCGCGATGAGGAGATAACGGTGCTGAGTTTCGGTGCAGAACAAAAATCGGTGCTGCCTCTGCTGTGGGAACAGTCTCAACGACGCTTTGTTTCCGCGGCGCAGTTCGAAGCCAAGGGGATCCGGTGGTCCACTGTTTCTGCTTACAAGGGCCTTGAGAACAAGGTCATCATTATTGCCGACGTGATGCCGTCCGACAGCGGATTCAACCGCCATCGTTTTTACACAGGCATTACCCGTGCGATAGAGCGGCTTTACATCCTCTGTCACGCTTCAGGTAAGTCACAGTTGGTCGAATGGGTGGCCTTTGCGGGGAAGGATAATGAATAGGGAACGTTCTGCCGAGATCGAATTTCTGCGCGGTGAACTGGTGGGACCTGCGCGACCTTTGGATACTGTTCGCCCTGGCGCCACAGTGGTCCTCGATGCACAAGGCTGTTTTCAGGCACCGGCGGATTTCGGCGGGACGCTGTACTGGCCCCCTGAGGGCATTGGAATCCAGCAGGAAATCGTGCACTACCGCGGCGAAACGCCGCTGCAGCGTTATGGCGCGGGACTGTTGCACCCGCGCAACTATGTGCGCGGGACGGTAATCGACGAACCCGCGAATGCTTCGCAAGGTGCGGAAGAATCTACCAGCGATGCAGCGGTTGAAACCGCACAGGCGGTTGTTTCCGAATCAGAGGGGCGGGTGTTGCCGGAAGCAGGAGCCAAAAGCTTCGATACTACGCCAGTGGGGGAGGATGACGATTTCGAAGTCGCCAGCGCTGACATGTTTCAACCCTCGGTCATGGGCATCAGTTTTTGTCTTGAGGAAGCGCCGGGCGACATTGTGGTGGCGCTGCCTCCTCAGAAAAGATTCTTCTGGCAGCTGCCGGATGCGACACCGTTCCAGATCAATGGCTGTTACGAGCAATGCACCAAGATCGTTCGCCCGGAAGGAGGCTGTGAGCAGCGTTACGATGCTTGGCGGCGTGTTCCGGCGACCACCATGGAAACGAGCGAGCGGTTTGTGCTCGCCGAGTTGCAGCATGGCGTTCCTGTATTCAGAAAGCTGGACCTGCCGCGTGGACTGACCCTGCAGATCCAGCTGTTTCCCCGGCGCATGCATGGCAAGTGGGTCATTACCTGTGTACTGCGGAACCTGCAGGATGCAAACCTCCTGAATACGCAGCATGAGCGCATCCGCAGTGTGCTCTTCCAAGCGTATTTCGAAGTGCGCGTCCAGGGCGGTGCGAGATTCAGCCGCTACCCCGAAGGCGTCAGGCCGTTCGAGCAGTTCGATGAGGATGAGCAGACCCTCGCGCTACTCTACCGCGATGCGGCCACCTGGGCGATCGGACATGGCTGTGCGGCTGGCTGGGAGGGGGTGGATGGCGACACGCCGGAAGTGATTTTCGCGGATGTGATGCCGGCCGTGGAACTCCCTAGCATGACGCCCGACATCAGGGGCCTCGATGGCCAGTTGATCACCCTGTCGATGCGCGAACTCGCCGGGTTGCCTTCCTTCGCTGAGGGCGGGGCGGGCTGGCAGACACTCACCCATCTCGTAGACGAGTACGCGGCGTGGATTGCGGCAAGGGAACAGGAGCGCGCAGGGCTGAATGCACATTATCAGGATGTAGCCGAGCGCCATCTTGATGACTGCCGGAAGTGTCTGACGCGTATCCGGCGTGGGATTGCCATCCTGCAGAAGGATGAAACTGCGCTGGAAGCGTTCCGGTTGGCGAATCAGGGCATGCTGCTGCAGCAGATCGCGTCCAAGCAGATCGAGCGTCGCCCCCTCAGCCGTCTTGAAGGTTACGTCGCGGCCGAGGAACTGCCGCCAGGCAAGCCGCGCACCGCTTGGGATGTTTGGGCCGCAGGTACGGAAAGGCCCAATGTCGGACGCTGGCGCGCATTCCAGGCGGCCTTCCTGCTGATGAGCATCGCCGGGCTTGTCGACGGGTATTCTGACGACCGAGAAATCGTCGACCTGATCTGGTTTCCCACCGGAGGTGGCAAGACAGAGGCCTATCTCGCGGTTGCCGCCTTCTACATGTTCCACCAGCGCCTGATTGCACGCCCCGAGGATACACTGCGCCGCGATGGCACCAATGTTTTCATGCGCTATACCCTGCGCATGCTGACCACGCAGCAGTTCCAGCGGGCGGCCAGTCTGATTTGCGCCATGGAGCAGATCCGTGTGCGCCTGCGTGCTGAAAGCGCGCGGCTCAAGCTCGGGGAAAGGCGCTTCTCGCTGGGGTTGTGGATTGGAGGCGATGGCTCGCCGAACACCTGGGATGGCGCCCGTGCCAAGATCAGGGAGTACAGCCGGGGTGAGGTGGAGGGGAATCCGTTGGTGCTCACAGAATGCCCTTGGTGCCGCAGCACGATCGGGCGCTTGAAGTCTGATCGGCCCGCCCGCTATGCAAGTCGCAACGAGAACAACCTTGCCGGACTGGCCGAGTCCAATAAGCGCCCTTATCTCAAGTGCTCCGACACCCGCTGCTCGTATGGTGGCGAGCACGACAGTCTTCCCGTCGAAGTGATCGACCAGTCCTTCTACGAGACTCCGCCCTCCATGTTCATCGGCACGGCGGATAAGTTCGCAATGATTGCATGGAAACCGAAAGCCGGCGCGCTGTTCGGTTTCCATCATGGGACCGCCGGTGCAGTCACGCGTATCAGCCAACCGCCTGGCCTGATCATCCAGGATGAATTCCACCTGATCTCGGGTCCGCTGGGCACGATCTACGGACTGTATGAAGGCGTGATCGAAAGGTTTTGCAGCGCGGAGGACCGTACAGGTCTAATCCGGCCCAAGATCATTGCGTCAACGGCCACCATCCGTGGCGCGACGGAGCAGGTGCGGGCCGTTTATGCCCGCGAAGGGCTGCAGCTGTTTCCCAGCCCCGGACTGCATATGGGCGATTCGTTTTTCGGCTGTTACGCGAAGGAGGGCGACCGGCTTGCCGAAGGGCGCCTGTACCTCGGTATTCATGCCAGCGGTTACCGGTCTTTCCTGACCACTCAGGTCCGGACGTTCTCGGCGGCGCTGTTCAGGGCCTGGATGTTCGATGACATCGACAAGGATGCGTGGTGGACCTTGCTGGCGTTCTATAACAGCCTTCGTGAACTCGGTGGTGCCCGGACACTGTTCGACTCGGACATTGCGTCGCGCCTGAAGGACTACTCGCTCCGCTATGGCTTCAAGGGAAGCGAGCAACGCTATCTCAATACGGTCGAGGAGCTGACTAGCCGTCGTGGTCAGGCGGAACTGGTGCAGTTGATGGACAGGCTGGCACTGGACTGGAACGAAAAGGGCTCCATCGACGCCTGCCTGGCTTCCAACATTATCGAGGTAGGGGTCGACATCGACAGGCTGGCTCTGATGGCCGTCGTCGGCCAGCCGAAGTCGACCGCGCAGTACATTCAGGTTACGGGCCGTGTCGGGCGGCGGGAGGATCGGCCGGGGTTGATCCTGAGCATGTACAACCCGGCCAAGAGCCGCGACCGCTCGCATTTCGAGCAGTTTCATAGTTACCACCGGCGATTGTACGAGCGTGTCGAGCCGACATCGGCAACCCCTTATTCGGTCGAGGCGGTGGAGCGTGCCCTCGCCGGGGTTCTGCTCGTCTGGGCCCGGCAGTGTCATGACGCCGAATCGCCCGGGGAAGCATTCGGCAGCTATGACTCCCATCTCCAGGTGGCGCTTGGCCTGCTCCTTAAACGCTGTAAGGTCATTATGGAAAAACAGCCTGATGAAGCGGACCGTGTATGTACGGCTATGAAGACGGTTTTTGACAGGCTGCGTAAGAAGTGGCGTGGCAATCCGCAGCAGTGGTGGGAATACCCACAGAAGACGGAAGGCGAGTATCTGATGCTGCAGTCGGGCGAATACGCCACGAAAGAGCAGAAGCAAAACGGGGAACGAGTCCTAAGCAGCATGCGCAACGTTGACGGCAATGCCCGCACGGCGATCAGCAGTCACTATTTCGGAGAGGAGCAGACCGACCATGGCCAGTGAGATTCGTCTGGGACAGCTGATCGCACCTTTTGGTCCTGGGAGCATATATACCGACAAGAACGGCGTTCCGAACATCATCTGCGGACTGGATTTCTGGTACAAGAAGTCGAGTGACCGGGTTCAGTGGCAGGTGGGGGAAGAGGCCTTGCGCAAACATGTCATCGACGAACCAAGGCTTTCCGCTCTTCTGGATGTCCCGCATTTCCGTCAGCCGCCGCAGTATTGCGTCGACGAGCAAAACCCTGACCTTTCGCATCTGGAGGTGCAGACGCACCGATTTCCGACTTGGTATGTCAATAGCGTCACCAAAAAGTTGCGCAGGTTCAACCTGAACACAGAGAAGCTGGCACTGCTGGAAAAGGGCAAAGGCAGGTGGAGGCCGGTTCGATTCATCAGCGTCTGCGCTCATGGCCACATCGCGGACTTTCCTTGGAAGCATTGGTGTGGTTGTGTCTGCCCAAGCGACGAAGGCTTGGTCCTGAATGACTCCGGCGGCCCTGATCTCCGGTCTCTGAAAGTCACCTGTCAGACCTGCAAGAAATCACAAACGCTGGGTGGCGCTATGTTCATGGAACGCGATACTGCAACTGACAAGATTACTGCTTCGGGTCTTGCGAGAGCAGGCATTGATTGTGGTGGCGAGCGCCCGTGGCTTGGGAGGGCGACGGAAGCTTGTGACGAACACCCGGTGGCTGTGCTGATCAACCAGTCAAATATCTACTTTGGTAAGACCATTTCCTCAATCTATCTGCCTGATCTTGCCAGTGAGCGGGAAATTGTCGACATGCAGGAGATACTGGGGCAGCAGGATCTGGACCTGTCAGGCGTAAAAGTCTTCCTCAAGATAGGCCTGCGCAGCGATGCCTTGCAGAAGCTTCGGGCCATTCTGCAACCTCATTACACCACGCTGCCCGATGACGACTCCATCATGAAGGCCTTCGAAGCACTCGGCCGTGGGGACAAAGCGTCTTCGACTACTTCCCAGCCAATGATGGAGGATTCGAAGAGTCTTGCGTTCAGGCGGGCCGAGTACAATGTCATCCGGCAGGAGGTCGGTCCGGGCAAGAGTAGTGAGCTGCGTGTCATGCCCAGCCGGATTCCCCCAGCGTTCACGTCGTGGCTGAGTGCGGTCAACCTAGTGGAACGATTACGTGAAACAAGGGTGTTTTATGGGTTCGAGCGTCTGGTGCGATCGAAAAATCCGCTCGGTGACATTCCTTCAGCTATGCGCCAGCTTTTCCTGCATACGCCAGAGCCCGAGTACCAGTGGCTGCCCGCCATCAAGAATTACGGCGAAGGGTTGTTTGTCGAACTGCGCGAGGAAGAGATTGGCGGCTGGCTCGACAAGAACTCCGCATGGCTGCAGGACAGGCTCGACCAAGAGTTTGTGGACCGCATGGCCAATGAGACGTGGCTCCTGCCCCCTCACCAGAGCCGCTGCATGTGGCAATGGGCTGCTCGTTACCTTTTGGTTCACACTCTTGCCCACATTCTCATCAATCAGCTGGTTTTCGAGTGCGGTTATTCCTCCGCTTCATTGAAAGAGCGCATTTTTGTCTCAAATGATGAGGGGGCGCCCATGGCTGCCTTTCTCATTTATACGGCTGCAGGCGATTCGGAGGGTAGCCTTGGCGGGCTGGTCCGCCTCGGTCGTCCGGAGATGTTCGAGCCGATGGTACGCCGGGCCGTCTCGCGTGCGTCCTGGTGTTCCGCGGATCCTGTGTGTTCAGAAGATCTGGGAGGCAATGGTTCGAGGCGCGTGAATAAGGCTGCCTGCCACGCCTGTGTGCTGCTTCCGGAGACTGCATGCGAGACTATCAACAGTGGGCTAGACCGCGCGATGATCGTGGGGACACCACAGGCACCGCAAGCTGGATTCCTGTCTGATCTGATTCAAGGATTCGCTATCTGACAAAGTTTTTTACGAGTGAACCAGATGGACTTCTCAAAAGGTGCAAGTCTGGATATAGGCGTTTCGCCCGTTTGCTGTTTGGTCATAGAGGTCTCTGTCCTTGCCTTTTTCGACCTGATCGACGACCGACAATTTAAAAGTCAGCTCGTAATCGCGCTGACTGCGTTTTGCGCCTGTATCCATTGCGCCTTCCTGATAAGAAGCCAGAAGGTGTAAGCCTTATTCAGGACGAGACAATGGTCACAAAAAAGCCCTGAACACGTTCAGGGCTTTTCGATTTTTCCAATCTGCCGATTCAGATCACGACCGGCAGACCATGGCTCGTTCTGGAGTCAATCCCAGCTCAAAGCCCCACCAGTCTGATACTCAATAACCCGCGTCTCAAAGAAATTCTTCTCTTTCTTCAAGTCCATGATCTCGCTCATCCAAGGGAACGGGTTAGTCGTCCCCGGATACTCTTCCTTCAACCCAATCTGCGACAGACGACGGTTAGCGATGAACTTCAGGTAGTCCTCCATCATCGCCGCATTCATGCCCAATACCCCACGAGGCATGGTGTCACGTGCGTATTCAATCTCCAGCTGAGTACCTTGCAGAATCATCTGCGAAGCTTCTTCCTTCATCTCGGCATCCCACAAATGCGGGTTTTCGATTTTGATCTGGTTGATCACGTCGATGCCGAAGTTCAGGTGCATGGATTCGTCGCGCAGGATGTATTGGAACTGCTCGGCGACGCCGGTCATTTTGTTGCGGCGGCCCATGGAGAGGATCTGGGTGAAGCCGCAGTAGAAGAAGATGCCTTCCAGAACGCAGTAGTAGGCGATCAGGTTGCGCAGCAGTTCTTTGTCGGTTTCGACGGTGCCGGTTTCGAACTTCGGATCGGAGATCGAACGGGTGTATTTCAGGCCCCAGGTGGCTTTTTTCGCGACCGATGGGATCTCRTGGTACATGTTGAAGATTTCGCCTTCATCCATGGCCAGGGATTCGATGCAGTACTGGTAGGCGTGGGTGTGGATCGCCTCTTCGAAGGCCTGGCGCAGGATGTACTGGCGGCATTCCGGGTTGGTGATCAGGCGGTATACGGCCAGGACCAGGTTGTTGGCAACCAGGGAGTCGGCGGTGGAGAAGAAGCCGAGGTTGCGCATCACGATGCGGCGCTCGTCGTCGGTCAGGCCTTCCGGGTTTTTCCAGAGGGCGATGTCGGCGGTCATGTTGACTTATTGCGGCATCCAGTGGTTTGCGCAGCCGTCCAGGTACTTCTGCCAGGCCCAGTCATATTTGAATGGCACGAGCTGGTTGAGGTCGGCGCGGCAGTTGATCATGCGCTTTTCGTCAACGGCGACACGGGCGGAGGCGCCTTCGAGTTCGGCGAGGCCTTCGGCGACGTCGAGGGAATCCAGGGCAGCCTTGGCGCGGGCCACGGCGGCGGAGTCAGAAGCGGTCACGGCACGGGCTTCCAGAGCGGCGGCACCGCCGGCGCTGTCGAGACGGTCCATGTTGGCTTCGGTGGCGTGGCCGGCGTTGGCGCTCTTGACTGCTACTTCCGTGTCTTCTTTGTCGAATTCGTCCCAGCTCAGCATGACGTGTCGTCTCCTGCGTGAGGGCCAGTGTGCCCGTGTGAAAATGGATAGTTGGTTTTTCACACGGCCTTACTGGCCGCGTTGGATCTAAAGGAATCGTTTTTTGCAGCAGCTATACGCAGGCATCAAACAGAATTTTGTACGGGTTCCGAGAGCCACTGATGGGCGCAGCAAGCGTTGATCGCTTGTGCGGGGCTTCAGACTGGCTTTTCGTCCCTGTAAGGGAATATTGCAGTCCCGTTTAAGGCCGCATTATAGGGAAGTTTTGCGTGCTGTGGGGCGGGGAAATGGCTCACGGATCGGTCGACGGGGGCCGTATTTCGGTCGGAGCGAGGGTTTACAGGGCTTTGAAGGATGTTGGCGGGGGAAGATTTTTTTTCCTGAATTTTTGCCCTGGATTATTTTTGCTCAAGAAATGACCAAAAAAGGCTTTTTTCACTACATCTTGTGTTTCGGTGGGGTTTTCTCAGGCTCCAGACACAACTAAGCCCGACCGAAGTCGGGCTGTGAAGTCACGCTGGCGGATCAGCTCAGGCGAGCGGCACCAATGTGGTCGGCACCATCGGCGGCGAGGCGGGCGGCGCCAGTGCGGTCAGCGCCGTCGGATGCGAGTTTGCCGGCGCCAATGTGGTCTGCGCCATCGGCTGCGAAGGACGCGGAACCGGTGTGGTCGTAACCGTCGGAAGCGACAGCGGCTTCAGTGGTGTAAGCAGCCGAGCCGGTGCGGTCGTAACCATCGGCGGCGAAGGTGTTGGCAGCCAGGACGGAGAGGGTCAGGGCGAGGATCAGTTGGGTTTTCATGGTCATTGCTCCAGATTCGTGGGCGTTGTTTGTCTTGGGTTGCAGTTGATACTACGCCGACTATTTCGATTAAAAAGCGCAAATAAATGCTTAAAACAATCGAATTAATCGATCATAAAGGTTCGGCGCTTCATCTGCCTGATCGAGGCGGGTGGGTCGAACCTTATTGGGGGAGGGGTGAAGCGGGGGATCAGCCGTTAGAGCAACCGTTGCCCATCGCGCTGTAACGCAGGATATGCCGTTGACCGTTGGAGTCTTCGTATTCCATTTTCATTGGCACAACTTCACAAATATTCGGTGCTTCGCTCATGGAGATCACTTTGGCGATGTCCAGATTCATCGAGTAAGTGTATTCCTCAACGGGCGGTTGTTGCTGCGCGACATCAGTCGGGACCTCGCCGGCCATGGCGGTTACGCACACGCTGCCGAGGGCCAGAACCAATAAAGCTTTCATTTAATATTTACCTTTTAGAGGTCGAGAGGGGGCACGCAATCCTTTTGGGATTGCGTGTGGAGCTTCAGTACCTGGGTGTTCGATTAACTGCCTTCGTGGGGGCTGTAACTTGGTTAATCAGGTTGCCTTGTTGGCGTGGCAGATTTTAGGCGTGGGCGCTTCGTCCATATAGCCGTGGATTTGATAAACACTTTTGACGGATCCTGTAACAATCCCTGAATAGCCTCTTCTTTTGTAGGAGCGAGCTTGCTCGCGATGAGCCAGAGAGCACCGCGGGGTGTCAGGTTGGGCGCGTTATCGTTGACGACCATCGCGAGCAGGCTCGCTCCTACAGGAACCGCGGTGGCAATGGCTTTATAGGAATTTTCACGACATTTTGTAGGGGCTTGTTACTACCATCGTCGAATGGTTCTATAGGCCCGGCCCGGCTAAAACGTGGTCATACAAAAACAACTATTCCACCGAGGTAAGAAAGATGAGTGCGGCTTCCCTGTATCCCGTTCGTCCCGAGGTTCTGGCTAACACGCTGACCGACGAGGCGACCTACAAGGCGATGTACCAGCAGTCGGTCGTCAACCCCGACGGCTTCTGGCGCGAGCAAGCCAAGCGCCTCGACTGGATCAAGCCTTTCACCACGGTGAAGCAGACTTCTTTCGACGATCACCATGTCGACATCAAGTGGTTCGCCGACGGCACCCTGAACGTTTCCTACAATTGCCTCGACCGTCATCTGGCCGAGCGCGGCGATCAGGTCGCGATCATCTGGGAGGGCGATGACCCTGCCGAAAGCCGCCACATCACTTACCGCGAACTGCACGAGCAAGTCTGCAAGTTCGCCAACGCCCTGCGTGGCCAGGACGTGCATCGCGGCGACGTGGTGACTATCTATATGCCGATGATCCCCGAAGCCGTGGTCGCCATGCTGGCCTGTACCCGGATCGGCGCGATTCACTCGGTGGTGTTCGGCGGATTCTCGCCGGAAGCCCTGGCCGGTCGCATCATCGACTGCAAATCCAAAGTGGTGATCACCGCCGACGAAGGCATTCGTGCCGGCAAGAAGATCCCACTCAAGGCCAACGTCGACGACGCGCTGACCAACCCGGAAACCAGCAGCATCCAGAAAGTCATCGTGTGCCAGCGCACCGGTGGCGACATCAAGTGGAACCAGCATCGCGACATCTGGTTCGAGGACCTGATGAAAGTGGCCGGCACCGTGTGTGCGCCGAAAGAGATGGGCGCCGAAGAAGCGCTGTTCATCCTTTACACCTCCGGCTCCACCGGCAAGCCCAAGGGCGTGCAGCACACCACCGGCGGCTACCTGCTGTACGCGGCCATGACCCACGAGCGCGTGTTCGACTACCGCCCGGGTGAAGTCTACTGGTGCACCGCCGACGTCGGCTGGGTCACCGGCCACAGTTATATCGTCTACGGCCCGCTGGCCAACGGCGCGACCACGCTGTTGTTCGAAGGCGTGCCGAACTACCCGGACATCACCCGGGTGTCGAAGATCGTCGACAAGCACAAGGTCAACATCCTCTACACCRCACCGACCGCGATCCGCGCGATGATGGCCTCGGGCACCGCCGCCGTTGAAGGCGCCGATGGCAGCAGCCTGCGCCTGTTGGGTTCGGTGGGCGAGCCGATCAACCCGGAAGCCTGGGACTGGTACTACAAGAATGTCGGCAAGTCCCGTTGCCCGATCGTCGACACCTGGTGGCAGACCGAAACCGGCGGCAACATGATGAGCCCGCTGCCGGGTGCTCATGCCCTCAAGCCAGGCTCTGCGGCGCGTCCGTTCTTCGGCGTGGTGCCGGCGCTGGTGGATAACCTGGGCAACATCGTCGAGGGCGAGGCCGAGGGTAACCTGGTGATTCTCGATTCGTGGCCAGGCCAGGCGCGTACGTTGTTTGGCGACCATGACCGTTTCGTTGATACCTACTTCAAGACTTTCCGCGGCATGTACTTCACCGGTGACGGCGCCCGTCGCGATGCCGATGGTTACTACTGGATCACCGGTCGCGTGGACGACGTGCTCAACGTGTCCGGCCACCGCATGGGTACCGCCGAGATAGAAAGCGCGATGGTCGCGCACCCGAAAGTCGCCGAAGCGGCGGTGGTCGGTGTGCCGCACGACATCAAGGGGCAGGGCATCTATGTGTATGTCACCCTTAAAAACGGTGAAGAGCCGAACGAGCAGTTGCGCCTGGAACTGAAAAACTGGGTGCGCAAGGAGATCGGTCCGATTGCTTCGCCGGATGTGATCCAGTGGGCGCCGGGGCTGCCGAAGACCCGTTCGGGCAAGATCATGCGGCGGATTCTGCGCAAGATTGCCACGGCCGAATATGACGGGTTGGGGGATATCTCTACCTTGGCTGATCCGAGTGTGGTGCAGCATTTGATTGATACGCACAGGACCATGAATGTCGCGTAAGCGGCGGTTCTGAGTCACTAAAAGCCCCATCAGGTGTTGAGCCTGGTGGGGCTTTTTTGTGCCTGAGGTTTTTGTGTTGGCTGGGCTGGCCTCATCGCGAGCAGGCTCGCTCCTACAGGGGATCTGTGGTGAATGCGGTATTTGCGTTCGACACAAAACCATTGTGGGAGCGAGCTTGCTCGCGATAGCGGTTTAGCAGGCGCTACAGCAACATCTACCAATAATTATCGGGATACTCTGTCGGCATTTTCCTACTGTTACCTGCGTTCTTTCAGGTTACTGAATGTGTAACCGTATTGCCCCGACACGGGGTGATGGGAAACGCACAGCACTGTTTTAGAGCTCTGGAAAGCCGCCCGAAAAATAAGACCCAACGCTGCGCTTGCCGGATTAGAAGGGTTTGCCAATAATAGGCCCGCAATTTGCAATACAGATCGGTTCAATGTCTTTTGCTCTTGCATGATTTTGCAGGGCTGTCAACGCGCTAAAACGGCTTTCTCGGTGCTTCTGTAATTAGTTGTCGCATTGAAGAAATATCGGCCTCGGGCCTGTCGTTAGAATGCCGATCACTCGCTCGTCGTTGCTCGTGTTGAATTTCAACACCCGCTTCCCAGGACGCAGCAACTGCTTTGCGGTTCCACTCACTCGCATATTGGGCTGTCGCTCACTCTGCCGTTTTTGCCCTTTACCGATGGAGTCCCAAGATGAAGAAACTCGTGCTGCTTGGCGCCCTGGCACTGTCCGTGCTGTCCTTGCCAACCTTCGCCGATGAAAAACCTCTGAAAATCGGTATCGAAGCGGCTTACCCTCCATTCGCCTCGAAAGCGCCGGACGGCAGCATCGTTGGTTTCGACTACGACATCGGCAACGCGTTGTGCGAAGAGATGAAGGCCAAGTGCGTCTGGGTCGAGCAAGAGTTCGACGGCCTGATCCCGGCACTGAAAGTGCGCAAGATCGACGCGATCCTGTCGTCCATGTCGATCACTGAAGATCGCAAGAAGTCCGTGGACTTCACCAACAAGTACTACAACACCCCGGCTCGCCTGGTCATGAAGGCCGGTACTCAGGTCAGCGAAGGCCTGACCGAGCTCAAGGGCAAGAACATCGGCGTGCAGCGTGGTTCGATCCACGAGCGTTTCGCCCGCGAAGTCCTGGCTCCGCTGGGTGCCGAGATCAAGCCTTACGGTTCGCAGAACGAAATTTACCTCGACGTGGCCGCCGGCCGCCTCGACGGCACCGTGGCAGACGCGACCTTGCTGGATGACGGTTTCCTGAAAACCGACGCCGGTAAAGGTTTCGCGTTCGTCGGCCCTGCGTTCACCGACGTCAAGTACTTCGGCGACGGCGTAGGCATCGCGGTGCGCAAGGGCGACAAGGCTGAGCTGGACAAGCTCAACGCCGCCATCTTGGCCATTCGCGAGAATGGCAAATACAAGCAAATCCAGGACAAGTACTTCGCCTTCGATATCTACGGCAAGTAACACGTCCCGGCGACAAGTCTGAAATGGCGCAAGCAACAGGATCTCTGAGGTTTGCGCCATTTTTTCATCCCAACTTTCGAGKACCTGAATCATGTTGAAAGGCTACGGGGCTGTCATCCTCGATGGCGCTTGGCTGACGCTTCAGCTCGCCTTGTCGTCCATGGCCATGGCCATCGTTCTGGGCCTGATCGGCGTGGCACTGCGTCTGTCGCCGGTGCGCTGGCTGGCCTGGCTGGGCGACCTGTATTCCACGGTGATCCGTGGTATTCCCGACCTGGTGCTGATCCTGCTGATTTTCTACGGCGGCCAGGATCTGCTCAACCGCGTCGCACCGCTGCTCGGCTTTGACGAGTACATCGACCTGAACCCGTTGGCCGCCGGTATCGGCACCCTGGGCTTCATTTTCGGTGCGTACCTGTCGGAAACCTTCCGTGGTGCCTTCATGGCGATCCCCAAAGGTCAGGCCGAAGCCGGCATGGCCTACGGCATGAGCAGTTTCCAGGTGTTCTTCCGGGTGTTGGTGCCGCAGATGATTCGTCTGGCGATTCCGGGTTTCACCAACAACTGGCTGGTATTGACCAAGGCTACCGCGCTGATTTCGGTGGTGGGTCTGCAAGACATGATGTTCAAGGCCAAGCAGGCGGCGGATGCCACCCGCGAGCCTTTCACCTTCTTCCTCGCAGTGGCGGCGATGTACCTGGTGATCACCAGTGTGTCGTTGCTGGCATTGCGTCACCTTGAGAAGCGCTACTCGGTAGGCGTAAGGGCGGCTGATCTATGATCTTCGACTACAACGTCATTTGGCAGGCCTTGCCGCTGTACCTCGGCGGCCTGGTGACTACCCTCAAACTGCTCGCGCTGTCGCTGTTCTTCGGCCTGCTGTGCGCCTTGCCGCTGGGCTTGATGCGCGTCTCGAAGAACGCGACCGTCAACATGTCGGCCTGGCTCTACACCTATGTGATCCGCGGCACGCCGATGCTGGTGCAGCTGTTTTTGATCTACTACGGTCTGGCGCAGTTCGAAGCGGTGCGTGAAAGCTTCCTCTGGCCGTGGCTGTCCAGCGCAACGTTTTGTGCGTGCCTGGCGTTCGCGATCAACACCAGCGCCTACACCGCCGAAATCATCGCCGGCAGCCTGCGCGCCACGCCGAACGGCGAGATCGAAGCGGCCAAGGCCATGGGCATGTCGCGGGTCAAGATGTACAAGCGCATCCTGCTGCCGTCGGCCCTGCGCCGCGCGCTGCCGCAGTACAGCAACGAAGTGATCATGATGCTGCAGACCACCAGTCTGGCGTCCATCGTGACCCTGATCGATATCACCGGTGCCGCGCGCACGGTCAACGCCCAGTTCTACCTGCCGTTCGAGGCGTACATCACCGCCGGTGTGTTCTACCTGTGCCTGACCTTCATCCTGGTGAAGCTGTTCAAGATGGCCGAGCGCCGCTGGCTGGGCTACCTGGCCCCGCGCAAGCATTGAATATCACTGACTGACTGTTTTTGTGAGAACCGACAGCATGTACAAACTTGAAGTCCAAGACCTGCATAAACGCTATGGCAGTCACGAAGTGCTCAAGGGCGTGTCCCTGRAAGCGRMAGCCGGCGAYGTSATCAGCATCATCGGYTCCAGTGGYTCCGGYAAAAGYACSTTCCTGCGCTGCATCAACCTGCTGGAGCAGCCGCACGCGGGCAAGATCCTGCTCAACRRCGAASAGCTCAAGCTGGTGGCGAATAAGGACGGCGCGCTGAAGGCGGCCGACCCGAAACAGCTGCAACGCATGCGTTCGCGCCTGTCGATGGTGTTCCAGCATTTCAACCTGTGGTCGCACATGACCGCGCTGGAAAACATCATGGAGGCGCCGGTGCATGTACTTGGCATGTCCAAGGCCGAAGCACGCGAGAAAGCCGAGCACTACCTGAACAAGGTGGGCGTGGCTCATCGCAAGGATGCTTACCCAGGCCACATGTCCGGCGGCGAGCAACAGCGCGTGGCGATTGCCCGGGCGCTGGCGATGGAACCCGAGGTGATGCTGTTCGACGAACCGACCTCGGCCCTCGACCCGGAGCTGGTTGGCGACGTGTTGAAAGTCATGCAGGCCCTGGCTCAGGAAGGCCGGACCATGGTCGTGGTGACCCACGAAATGGGCTTTGCCCGTGAAGTGTCGAACCAGTTGGTGTTCCTGCACAAAGGCGTGGTCGAAGAAAGCGGCAACCCGCGCGAAGTGCTGGTGAACCCGCAATCGGAGCGTTTGCAGCAATTCCTGTCCGGCAGCTTGAAATAATCAGGACYGCCGTTGTGCACAGGGATAGTGCATGCTTCGCAGCCTGGAGGCTGGCCCCGATCCCCTGTGGGAGCTGTGCTGGTTTTGAGATTTGCGTTCATTTACGGGCTAGCATTGGCCCATGCCTTCATCACTGTTCTGCGCTTCGGATTGCCCACCATGACTGCCCATCGAATTGGTTTCCTGATTTGGCCCAGCACTAAAGCACTGACGCTTACGCTGGCTGAGGAGGCCTTGCGTGTTGCCCAGCGTGTGCATCCGGACGTGGTTTACGAACTGTCATTCCTGCAGGCCGAACCGCCGACCGAAGGCGAATGGCAGTTGCCGGGTGAAGCGTGGACCGGCAAGCTCGAAAATTTCCAGAAGCTGTTCCTGCTCGCTGATGAGCCACCGACCGCACTGGCGCCAGCGCTCAGCAGTGCGCTTAAACAGCTGGTGCGTGCCGGCTGTGTGATCGGCGGTCTTTCAGCCGGTGTTTATCCATTGGCGCAATTGGGCTTGCTCGACGGTTATCGCGCGGCCGTGCATTGGCGCTGGCAGGACGATTTCGCCGAGCGCTTTCCGAAAGTCATCGCCACCAGTCACCTGTTCGACTGGGATCGCGATCGCCTGACGGCGTGCGGCGGCCTGTCGGTGCTCGACTTGTTGCTGGCAGTGCTGGCCCGCGACCATGGTGCGGAACTGGCCGGTGCGGTGTCCGAAGAGCTGGTGGTCGAGCGCATTCGCGAAGGTGGTGAACGCCAGCGCATTCCGTTGCAGAACCGCCTCGGTTCCAGCCATCCGAAGCTCACACAAGCCGTGTTGCTCATGGAAGCCAACATTGAAGAGCCGCTGACCACCGACGAAATCGCCCAGCACGTGTGCGTGTCCCGTCGACAGCTGGAGCGCATCTTCAAGCAATACCTCAACCGTGTGCCGAGCCAGTACTACCTGGAACTGCGCCTGAACAAGGCCCGGCAGATGTTGATGCAAACCAGCAAGTCGATCATCCAGATCGGCCTGTCCTGTGGCTTCTCCTCGGGGCCGCACTTCTCCAGCGCCTATCGCAATTTCTTCGGCGCCACGCCGCGGGAAGATCGCAATCAGCGGCGTAGCAGTAGCCCGTTCGAATTGTCGTCGGTGCCGGCCGAACGTAGCTAGTTGGCTGTAGGAGCGAGCCTGCTCGCGATGGATTCAAGAGCGCCGCGTTTAACCAGTAAACACGCGTTATCGTTAACGACCATCGCGAGCAAGCTCGCTCCTACAGGGGAAGGTGGGCGAGCGGTAGATTTTTATCAGCACCGGCTAACTGCCTATAAACCGCCGCGCCAGTTAAACTGCGCCTTTGCGACCCTATATGTCGCATTGCCGTAAACCCGGGAAAATCCGGGGTTTGCGCTATAAGAAGTTGTCGCTTGGCGGCAAGGCCGGGCTGAAAACTGTCCTTACAATCCCCTCATCGCTCGCCAGTTTCAGGCGAGTGTTCCTTTTCAGGAGACTCCGATGTCCGTTGAGCACGCTGCGGTACAACGCGCCGATTTCGACCAGGTAATGGTTCCCAACTACGCGCCTGCCGCATTCATTCCTGTGCGTGGCGCCGGTTCCCGCGTCTGGGACCAGTCCGGTCGCGAGCTGATCGACTTCGCCGGCGGGATTGCCGTAAACGTATTGGGCCACGCGCATCCAGCGCTGGTCGGCGCGTTGACCGAGCAGGCGAACAAGCTGTGGCACGTGTCCAACGTGTTCACCAATGAGCCGGCCCTGCGCCTGGCCCATAAGCTGATCGACGCCACGTTTGCCGACCGTGCCTTCTTCTGCAACTCCGGCGCCGAAGCCAACGAGGCCGCTTTCAAGTTGGCTCGTCGTGTCGGTCATGACCGATTCGGCAGCGAGAAGTACGAGATCATCGCCGCGCTCAACAGCTTCCACGGCCGTACTCTGTTCACCGTGAACGTTGGTGGCCAGTCGAAGTATTCCGATGGCTTCGGTCCAAAAATCACTGGTATCACCCACGTGCCGTACAACGATCTGGCCGCGCTGAAAGCCGCCATTTCCGACAAGACTTGCGCCGTGGTGCTGGAGCCGATCCAGGGCGAAAGCGGTGTGATCCCGGCTGAACTGGAATACCTGCAAGGTGCCCGCGAACTCTGCACCGCGCACAACGCGCTGCTGATTTTCGACGAAGTGCAAACCGGCATGGGCCGTACCGGCCATCTGTTCGCCTACCAGCATTACGGCGTGATCCCGGACATCCTGACCAGCGCCAAGAGCCTGGGCGGTGGTTTCCCGATCGCGGCGATGCTGACCACCGAAGACCTGGCCAAGCACCTGGTCGTCGGCACCCACGGCACCACTTACGGCGGCAACCCGCTGGCGTGTGCTGTCGCGGAAGCGGTGATCGATGTGATCAACACCCCGCAAGTACTGGCCGGCGTCAACGCCAAGCACGACAAGTTCAAGGCCCGCCTTGAGCAGATCGGCGAGAAATACGGGCTGTTCACCAAGGTCCGCGGCATGGGCCTGTTGATCGGCTGTGTGCTGAGCGATGCCTGGAAAGGCAAGGCCAAGGACATCTTCAACGCCGCTGAGCAAGAAGGCCTGATGGTTCTGCAAGCCGGCCCGGACGTGGTGCGTTTCGCCCCAAGCCTGGTGGTGGAAGATGCCGATATCGATGCCGGCCTGGACCGCTTCGAACGTGCCGCAGCAAAACTGACGCAAGCCTGATAGACCCTTCGACGCCTGACCTTTCAGGCGTCGAACCCAATTTTTGTTCCTGAGGGGCTTTTCTGTAGGAGCGAGCCTGCTCGCGATG
>NZ_JBGCUL010000670.1:0-2495 GCF_054177685.1 Pseudomonas sp. P5_A2_2 | reverse complement strand
GGCAGGGTGTTGGCGCCGTTGGCGGTTGGGTGCGCCTCGTTGTCATTCAGGGTGTAGCTGTAGCTGATCACCCCGGTCGCCGCGTTGAACCCGGTGATGGTCAGGGTGCTGCCCAGCGGCGTGGTGATCGATTGCGGGAAGCCGGCGGCCACACCACCGGTGACCACGGCAATGCCGCCGACGGTCAGGGTTTGCAGGCCATCGAGCGCGGCCACCGTGAAAGTCCCGCTCTGGGTCAGTGCCGAGGTGTTGGGGCTGCTGCCATCGCCGAGATTTTTTTCATAAACCGTCAGCTCACCGCCATACACGTTGAGGCCGTTGAGGACCACAGGATCATCGTTGTTGTAGACATTCAGCACCAGGTTGGCCGTGCTGGTGTCGCCGTCAGAGTCGGTGAGAGTGTAGGTGAAGGTTTCGCTGCCGTCGCCGCCGCCGTGCAGGGCTTTGAAGTCGGCATCGCTGGTGTTGAGGGTGTAGGTGTAGGTGCCGTTGGCATTCAGCACCAGGGTGCCGTAAGTGCCGGTGAAGGTGCCGGGGGTGATCGGCCCGGCGCTTTCGCCGACCAGCACCCGGTCGGCGCCTTGCACGTCGTTGCTCAACACGTTGCCGTTGAGGGTCAGMAGGGTTTCCGAAGCCGTTGAAGCATGGCTGTCGTCCACGCCATTGGGCAGGTCGTCGACGATGTTGACGTCCAGTGAACCGGTCGCGGTGCTGCCATTGTCATCGACCACGGTCACGGCGAACTRCTCCGGCAGGGTGTTGGCGCCGTTGCCAGTCGGATGGGCTTCGTTATCGTTGAGGGTGTAGCTGTAGCTCACGACCCCGGTTGCCGCGTTGAACCCGGTGATGGTCAGGGTGCTGCCCAATAGCGTGGTGATCGATTGCGGCAAGCCCGCCGTCACGCCGCCGCTGACCACGGCGATACCGCCCACGGTCAGGGTGGTGACGCCATCCAGCGCGGTCACGGTGAAGGTGCCGTTCTGGGTCAGGGCTGGTACGTCCGGACTGCTGCCATCGCTGAGGTTTTTCTCGAAGACGGTCAACTCGCCGCCCTCAACATTCAAACCGTCAATCGTCACCGAGTCATTGTTGTTGTGGATCTGCAGCACCAGGTCCGCGGTGCTGCTGTCGCCATCGGCGTCCGTCAGCGTATAGGTGAAGGTTTCAGTGCCATTGCCACCGCCGTGCAGGGCTATGAAATCCGCATCGCTGGTATTCAACGTGTAGGTGTAAGTGCCGTTGGCGTTCAGCACCAGGGTGCCGTAGGTGCCGGTGAAGGTGCCGGGAGTGATCGGGCCGCTGTTTTCGCCGAGCGGCACGCGGTCGGCGCCTTGCACGTCGTTGCTCAGCACGTTGCCGTTGAGGGTCAGCAGGGTTTCCGAGGCGGTACCGGCATGGCTGTCGTCCACGCCATTGGGCAGGTCGTCGACGATGGTCACGTCGAGTGAACCGGTCGCGGTGGTGCCGTTGTCGTCGACCACGGTCACGGCGAACTGCTCGGGCAAAGTATTGGCACCATTGGCGGTTGGGTGCGCTTCGTTGTCATTCAGGGTGTAGCTGTAGCTGATCACCCCGGTCGCCGCGTTGAACCCGGTGATGGTCAGGGTGCTGCCCAGCGGCGTGGTAATCGATTGCGGSAAGCCGGTGGCCACGCCGCCGCTGACCACGGCGATGCCGCCCACGGTCAGGCTCGTGACGCCATCCAGCGCGCTGACGGTGAAGGTGCCGTTCTGGGTCAGTGCGGTGGCATCCGGTGCGCTGCCGTCGCTGAGGTTTTTCTCGAAGACCGTGAGTTCGCCACCCCCAACGTTCAATCCGCCAATCGCGATCGGGTCATCGTTGTTGTGGATCTGCAGCACCAGGTCCGCGGTGCTGCTGTCGCCATCGGCGTCCGTCAGCGTATAGGTGAAGGTTTCAGTGCCATTGCCACCGCCATGCAGGGCTATGAAATCCGCATCGCTGGTATTCAACGTGTAGGTGTAGGTGCCGTTGGCATTCAGCACCAAAGTGCCGTAGGTGCCGGTGAAGGTGCCGGGAGTGATGGGGCCGGCGTTTTCCCCGAGCGGCACGCGGTCGGCGCCTTGCACGTCGTTGCTCAGCACGTTGCCGTTGAGGGTCAGCAGGGTTTCCGAGGCCGTTGAAGCATGGCTGTCGTCCACGCCACTGGGCAGGTCGTCGACAATGGTCACGTCGAGGCTGCCGGTGGCGGTGGTGCCGTTGTCGTCGACCACGGTCACGGCGAACTGCTCGGGCAGGGTGTTGGCGCCGTTGGCGGTTGGGTGCGCCTCGTTGTCATTCAGGGTGTAGCTGTAGCTGATCACCCCGGTCGCCGCGTTGAACCCGGTGATGGTCAGGGTGCTGCCCAGCGGCGTGGTAATCGATTGCGGGAAGCCGGTGGCCACGCCGCCGCTGACCACGGCGATGCCGCCCACGGTCAGGCTCGTGACGCCATCCAGCGCGCTGACGGTGAAGGTGYCGTTCTGGGTCAGTGCGGT
>NZ_JBGCUL010000669.1:0-2500 GCF_054177685.1 Pseudomonas sp. P5_A2_2 | reverse complement strand
GTCTTACGGGCGGATGGTCTGGATGGCGTTGCCGTACACCGTGGTGATGGGCTTGCTCGGGTGGTATGCGGTGAGCTACTGGCTGTAACCGCCGGAGCAAAATGTCGGAGCAGGCTCGCACACAGTTGATCTGTGTCGGACACGAAACCTGTGTACACCCTCCCACAGGAGATACGTGTTATCCGAGGCGGTGCCAGACGCGGCCGTCGCGAGTCAGCAACTCTTCGCCGGCCTTGGGGCCGTTTTCCCCGGCGGCATAGCCCTGCACGCTGGAATCCTGCTGCAAGGCATCCAGGAACGGCTGCACGGCGCGCCAGCCGTTCTCGATATTGTCGGCGCGCTGGAACAGAGTCTGATCGCCCGTCAGGCAATCGTAGATCAGGGTTTCGTAGCCGGTGGACGGCTGCATCTCGAAGAAGTCCTTGTAKGCGAACCCCAGCTCGATGTTGTCCATCTTCAGGGCCTGACCGGGACGCTTGGCCAACAGGTCGAACCACATGCCTTCGTTGGGCTGGATCTGAATGCGCAAATAGGTCGGCTGCAACTCGTCGACCTCGGTATCGCGGAACTGCGCATAGGGCGCCGGTTTGAAACAGATGACGATCTCGGTGTCACGCACGCTCATGCGTTTACCGGTACGCAGGTAGAACGGCACGCCGACCCAGCGCCAGTTGTCGATCATGACCTTGAGGGCCACATAGGTTTCGGTATTGCTGTCGGGTGCGACCTTGTCTTCCTGGCGATAGCCCGGCAGTGCCTTGCCGTCGATCTGACCTGCAGTGTATTGACCGCGCACCGAGTTGGCGCGGGCCTCCTCCACCGTCCAGGGCCTGATCGCGCCGACGACCTTGGCTTTCTCGCCGCGCACCGCATCGGCGCCAAACGCGGCGGGTGGTTCCATCGCCACCATCGCCAGCAGCTGGAACAGGTGATTGGGCACCATGTCCCGCAGGGCGCCGGTGTGCTCATAAAAACTGCCACGGGTTTCCACGCCGACGGTTTCGGCGGCAGTGATCTGCACGTGATCGATGTAGTGATTGTTCCAGAACGCTTCGAACAGGCTGTTGGAAAAACGGCTGACCAGAATGTTCTGCACGGTTTCCTTGCCCAGGTAATGATCGATCCGGTAGATCTGCTTTTCCGTCATCACCTTGAGYAGGCAGGCGTTCAAGGCCTCGGCCGTTTGCAGGTCAGAGCCAAAGGGTTTTTCGATCACGACCCTTCTGAACGCCTCGGGGGTCTCCTCCAGCAAGCCGGCGCTACCGAGGCGGCGTGCCACTTCACTGAAGAAACGCGGTGCGGTGGCCAGGTAGAACACCGCATTGCCGGTTCCGCTGTCGGCGATTTTCGCCGCCAGCGCTTGATAAGTGCTGTCGTCCAGGAAATCGCCCTGGACGTAGCTGATGCCTTTGGCGAGTCTGGACCAGACCGCCGGATCAAGGGTGTGGTCACCCTTGCCAGCCATCTCGTTTCGAATGAAATCTTCGAGCTTTTGCGCAAAGCCTTCATCGCTGATGGCGTTGTGGTCAACGCCGATGATCCGCAGTCCATCCCCGAGTAGCCCGTTGCGCTTGAGGTTATACAGCGCCGGTACCAACAGACGCTTGACCAGGTCACCGTGGGCGCCAAACAGAAACAGCGTCGTTGGTGGTGCGGGTTCAGCCTTGGATTTCCTGCGGATCACATGGGTCATTTTTTCGAGGTCTCCACGTGGCCGCCGAAGCCGAAGCGCTGGGCCGAGAGAACCTTGTCGCCAAAGGTCCCTTGCCCACRGGAGCGGTAGCGGGAGAACAGCGAGTTGGACAGCACCGGTACCGGCACCGCTTGCTCCATCGCAGCTTCGATGGTCCATTGACCTTCACCGCTGTCGGCCACGGACCCGGAGTAACCGTCGAGCTTTGGATCGCTGGCCAGGGCGTCGGCAGTCAGGTCGAGCAACCACGAGGACACCACGCTGCCACGACGCCAGACTTCGGCGATGTCGGCGACGTTCAGGTCGAAACGCTGGTCTGGCGCAAGGTTCTCGCTGTTTTTGGTTTGCAGGATGTCGAAGCCTTCGGCGAAGGCCTGCATCATTCCGTACTCGATGCCGTTGTGGATCATCTTCACGAAATGTCCTGCGCCGGCGGGACCGGCGTGAATGTAGCCGTGTTCGGCACGCTCGTCATCGGACTTGCGGTCCCTGGTGCGCGGGATATCGCCCAGGCCCGGGGCCAGGGTTTTGAACAGCGGGTCGAGGCGCTTAACGGTCTCGGCATCGCCGCCGATCATCATGCAGTAGCCGCGCTCCAGACCCCAGACGCCGCCGGAGGTGCCGACGTCGATGTAATGCAGGCCTTTTTCCGACAGGGTCTTTGCCCGGCGGATATCGTCCTTATAGAAGGTGTTGCCGCCGTCGATGATGGTGTCACCGGCTTCGAGCAAGGTGCTCAGGGTATCGATGGTTTCTTCGGTCGGCGCGCCGGCCGGCAACATGACCCACACCGCACGTGGCCTGGCC
>NZ_JBGCUL010000668.1:0-2507 GCF_054177685.1 Pseudomonas sp. P5_A2_2 | reverse complement strand
GGACGGGGCACCGCTGACCGTGTCGCAGCAGGTATTTGCCGGTCACGCCCCCGAAACTCTGGCACCGGGAACCTGCGCGCGCATCTTCACCGGTGCGCCTGTTCCGCCGGGTGCCAACAGCGTGGAGATGCAGGAGAACACCGAGGTGCTGGAGGACGGACGTATCCGCTTCAAGCAGCCTCTGAGCGCCGGCAGCAACATCCGCCCGCAAGGGCAAGAGAACCGCGCCGGCGATGTATTGCTGCGCGCYGGCAAGCGCCTCGGTCCGTTCGAATTGGCAGTCGCGGCGGCGCAGGGCTGCACCCATGTGCAGGTGGTGCGGCGACCACGGGTGGCATTGCTGTCCACCGGCGATGAACTGGTCGATCCGGGCACGCCACTCAAACCCGGCTGCATCTACAACAGCAACCGCACCTTGTTGAGCCATTGGTTGAGTGCGTTGGGTTGCGAGGTCATCGAGGCCGGCATTCTCCCCGACGAGCCACGGCAGACGCGGCTCAAGCTCGAACAGCTGCAACACAGGGCGGACCTGATGCTCAGCACGGGCGGCGTGTCTGCCGGTGACGCCGACTGCCTTGGCCAGGTACTGCGCGAGTGCGGCAAGCCATTGCTGTGGAAACTCTCGATCAAACCCGGCAAGCCATTGACCGTGGGCCACTTCGGCCGTGTGCCGGTAATTGGCCTGCCGGGCAATCCGACATCGGCGTTGGTCACTTTCGGTCTGTTGGCTCGGGTTTATCTGTTGCGGATTCAGGGCGTCGAAGACGTCGAGCCTTTGAGCTTCCCGGTGAGTGTCGGCTTTGCCTGGCCCAAACCCGGAAGCCGCCGCGAGTACCTGCGGGCGAAACTCGAAGCCGGTCGCGCGGTGCTGTATCCGAACCAGAGTTCAGGCGTTTTGTTGGGCGCGTCCTGGGCCGACGGGCTGCTGGAAATACCGGAAGGCTGCACACTGGAAGTGGGCGACACGGCACGGTTCATACCCTTCAGCGAGCTGTTCTGAATTCCGCAAACAAACTGTGGGAGCGGGCTTGCTCGCGATGAGGCCGGCAAATCCAATAGAGATGTTGGCAGGCAGACCGCTATCGCGAGCAAGCTCGCTCCCACAGAATTTGTGTGTTTCTTGAGTATCAGTTCAACACAAAATCCACCGGTTCCAGTTGTGGCGGCAATTCCGTCACACCCAGGGCCGCCAGTACATCACGCTCGATGTTGCGCACGATGGCGTCGGTGGGCAGGTCGTTTTCATCGCGGCCGAAGGGGTCTTCCAGTTCGTCGGCAATCGCATCCAGGCCGAAAAAGGTGTAGCTGACAATCGCGGTGAAAATCGGTGTCAGCCAGCCCAGGGGTTCGGCCATGGCGAACGGCAGGAGGATGCAGAACAGGTAGATGGTGCGGTGCAGCAACAGGGTGTAGGGAAACGGCAGTGGAGTGTTCTTGATCCGTTCACAGACCGCCTGCGCGTGGGTCAGGCCGGCCAGGTGGTTGGCCATGAGCGTGTAGCGCCAGTCGTTGATCGCCCCGGACTCGTTGAGTGCCGAGCACTGTTGACCGACCTGCATCAGTATCTGCCCGCTGACGTCCGTGGTGTTGCCCCTGGGCATCGGCTGCAGCCAGTCGCCACTGGCGGCCAGTTCGTTTTCCTGGCGCAGCCGCGCGTTGAGGGCATGGGCGAAGCCGCACAGGTTGCTGAGGACCGTGTGTCGCTCATCCGTGTCCTTGATGGCCAGGGTTTCACGAATCATCGAGCGGACTTCCACGATCACATCGCCCCACGCCTTGCGCGCTTCATACCAGCGGTCATAGCAGGCGTTGTTGCGAAAGCTCATGAAGATCGACAACGACAAGCCCAGCAGCGTGAAGGGCGTGGCGCTGACCTTGGAAAAGTAACTGGGATGCAAGGTTTCAATGAGCACGATGGCCGAGGCGAGCAACGTCACCATCAGGCTGCGCCAGGCAATGCGCTTGGCAATCGAACCCTTGAGGGATGTCAGCACGCCGATCAGGTTGGGTTTGGGTCTCACGATCATGGGTTTCAGCCGCCCGTCATGTTCATGAAGCGAATGACCTGGACATCGTCGTTCACTTCGAAGTTGTGTCGATAAGGCTTGAGTTTCATCGCCTCGATAATGGCTTTTTCCAGGCGCTCGGGCTGTCCGGGGTGGCTGCGCAAAACAGCCTTGAGATCCACTGAGTGCTCATTGCCCAGGCACAGCAGCAGACGTCCTTCCACGGTCAGCCGCACCCGATTGCAGGTGCCGCAAAAGTTGTGGCTGTGGGGGGAGATGAACCCCAGGCGAATCTGCGGCGCCTCGGCCAGGCGCCAGTAGCGCGACGGACCTTGGGTCGACTCGGCGGAATCAATCAAAGTGTAGCGTTCGGCGATGCGTTCGCGGACCTGGGCACTGGAGAAAAACGATTCGGCGCGGCTGTGCTCATGGATGGTACCCAGCGGCATTTCCTCGATGAAGGAAATGTCGAGGTTGCGGTCGATGGCGAAGCTCACCAGA
>NZ_JBGCUL010000667.1:0-2515 GCF_054177685.1 Pseudomonas sp. P5_A2_2 | reverse complement strand
GTGTGGTTGTGCGGTGAGGACCTGCCCATGGAGAGCAACCGCATCACCCTCCACGGCGCCGAGAAGGACCAGTACGGCCTGCCCGTCCCGGTGGTGCACAAGGACGACCATGCCTTCGACACCGCCATGCGTAATCACGGTGTGGAGCAGACCCGCAAGTGCTACGAGGCGGTCGGTGCCACCGAGGTGATCCGCCTGCCGTCTTACCCGGCCAGTCACAACATGGGCACCAACCGCATGAGCGCCAAAGATTCCGACGGCGTGGTGAACAAATGGGGCCAGAGCCACGACATTCCCAATCTATTCGTTTCTGACGGTAGCCAGTTCACCACCAGCGGCGGGCAGAACCCGACCCTGACCATTGTCGCCCTGGCCCTGCGCCAGGCCGAGCACATCGGCGCGTTGATGAACCAGCGCGCCCTCTGAGGAACCAATCCCATGACCACGCCCAGCAAAGCCCAGCGACTGTGGATGCTCGAGCAGATGCTCGTCAGCCGTTACCTGGAAGAGTCTATCGAACGAATTTACATGGAAGGCAAGACGCCTGTATTCAACATGGCCAATGGGCCAATTCCCGGTGAGATGCACCTGTCCAACGGTCAGGAGCCTTGCGCCGTCGGTGTCTGCGCCCATCTCGCGGTGGAGGACATCGTTACCGCCACCCACCGCCCGCACCACATCGCCGTGGCCAAGGGCGTAGACCTGGACGAGATGGTCGCCGAGATCTTCGGTAAAAAGACCGGCCTGTCTGGCGGCCGCGGCGGCCATATGCACCTGTTCGACGCACGGGTGAACTTCTCCTGCTCCGGCATCATCGCCCAAGGCATGGGCCCTGCGGTTGGTGCTGCGTTATCGCGCCAATTGCAGGGTAAGTCCGGAGTCGCCGTGGCCTACCTGGGTGAAGGCGCAGCGAACCAGGGAGCCTTCCACGAAACCCTGAATCTGGCCGCGTTGTGGAAGCTTCCGGTGGTCTTCGTCATCGAGGACAACGCCTGGGGCATCTCGGTGGCCAAGGCCTCTTCGACTGCCATCGAGCGCAACTACCTGCGTGCTGCCGCTTATGGCATGCCCGGCGTGTTCGTCCCGGGTAACGATGCCGATGCCATCTTCGCCGCGGCCGGTGAGGCCATTGCTCGGGCCCGTGCCGGTGAAGGGCCGAGCCTGATCGAGATCGAAACTCACCGCCTGGCCGGCCATTTCATGGGTGACGGCGAAACCTACCGTCCTGCCGGCGAGAAGCAAGCCCTGCTGGCGAAGGACCCGATTCCGGCTTACCGCCAACGCCTGTTGGATCTGGGCGTGCTGGACGAGGTCGGCGCCGCCGCCATTGAAGAACGTGCCCGGGGACGCGTCGACGCTGCGGTGCAGTTCGCCCGCGACAGTGCCTATCCGGCACCGCAAGAAGCTCTGGAAATGGTGTTCGTGTGAACGGAGCCCGCCACAACAACGACAAGAAGGAGACCGACATGTACCGACAACCGACGATGAAGGCCGCAGTTTGGCATGGCCGACGCGACATCCGCCTGCAGGACGTTGCCTGCCCCCCGCAACCTCAGGCGGGTTGGGTGCAAATCCGTGTGCAATGGTGCGGCATCTGTGGCTCGGACCTGCACGAATACCTGGCCGGGCCGGTATTCATTCCCACTGATACCGCCCATCCGCTCACTGGCCTCAAAGGGCAGTGCATTCTCGGCCACGAGTTCTGCGGCGAGATTGTCTCCGTGGGGGAGGGGGTTCAGAACTTTGCAGTAGGTGAGCGTGTGGCCGCCGATGCTTGCCAGCATTGCGGCAAATGCTGGTTCTGCCAGCAGGGCCGATACAACCTGTGCGAGAACCTCGCCTTCACCGGATTGATGAACAACGGTGCGTTCGCTGAACTGGTCAACATCCCGGCAAATCTGCTGTACCGCCTGCCGGAAGGTTTCCCGGCAGAGGCCGGCGCGCTGATCGAACCTCTGGCAGTTGGCATGCACGCGGTGAAGAAGGCCGGCAGCCTCCTCGGCCAGACAGTGGTGGTAGTCGGCGCTGGAACCATCGGTCTGTGCACCATCATGTGCGCCCGTGCCGCGGGTGCAGCCCGGATCATCGCTCTCGAAATGTCCACGGCGCGCAAGGCGAAGGCGCTTGAGGTGGGGGCCACCGAGGTGCTTGACCCCAGCCAGTGCGATGCCATTGCTTCGGTGCGCGAACTGACAGATGGATATGGTGCCGCGGTTTCCTTCGAGTGCATCGGCCACAAGACCACTGCCAAGTTGGCTATCGATGTCATTCGCAAGGGCGGGCGCTGCGTGATGGTGGGCATCTTCGAGGAACCCAGCGAATTCAACTTCTTCGAAATCGTCGCCACCGAAAAGCAGGTCATTGGCGCCTTGGCCTACAACGGTGAGTTCGCCGATGTCATCGCTCTGATCGCCGACGGCCGCCTGGACGTCACTCCGCTGATCACTGGGCGGATCGAGCTGGAACACATCCTCGAGCAGGGCTTCGAGGAACTGGTTAACAACAAGGACCAGAA
>NZ_JBGCUL010000666.1:0-2517 GCF_054177685.1 Pseudomonas sp. P5_A2_2 | reverse complement strand
AGGGAAAACATCATTTGATTGCGCAAATCGCTGAGCATCCAGGCCGCGGCCAAGGCCCAGATCAAGGCAAATGCGGCGCCGAGCGTCAGGCTCAGGCGCAAACGCAGACTCATCACTTCGATTCTTCTCCGCCATCAGCCGGCCCCAGGCGATAGCCCAGGCCGCGCACCGTCTCGACAATACCGTTGCCGAGTTT
Organism: Pseudomonas sp. P5_A2_2; assembly: GCF_054177685.1. NCBI lineage: Bacteria > Pseudomonadati > Pseudomonadota > Gammaproteobacteria > Pseudomonadales > Pseudomonadaceae > Pseudomonas > Pseudomonas sp. P5_A2_2. Next base: position 2,321 of record NZ_JBGCUL010000666.1, on the reverse strand, counting down.
GCGCCGCAGGTGATGGATATGGACGTTAAGGGCGTTGCTTTCCAGTTCGTCGTTGAAACCGTAGACGCTGTCCTTGAGTTGCTCGGTGGACAGTACCCGGCCACGGTTATGCAGCAAGGCTTGCAGCAATGACTGCTCGCGACGCGACAGGTCCACCGGTTGGCCCGCGAGCATGGTTTCGCGGCTGCTCGGGTCGTAGGTCAGGGCTCCGTGTTCGATCAGGTTGACGCTGCGTCCCGCCACTCGCCGCAACAGCGTATGCAGGCGTGCAGCCAACTCACGCAGGTCGAACGGTTTGAGCAGGTAATCATCAGCGCCGGCTTGCAGGCCATCGACGCGGTCGGTGACCGAGTCCCGGGCGGTGAGGATCAGCACCGGCAACTCCAGGCCCTGATGACGCAATTGCTGCAGTAGCTTGAGGCCATCTTCGTCCGGCAACCCGAGGTCGAGCACCATGACATCGAACTCCGCCACCTTGAGCATCGCCCGGGCAGCGGACGCCGTAGCGACGTGTTCCACGGTCAGGCCCTGGGCGGTCAGACCGGCGACGATACCGCTGGCGATCAGTTCATCGTCTTCGCAAACCAGTACGTGCATGGGGAGCCTCGTAGAAATAAAGCCTATCAAGCCATTGACCGATTAAGTCGACATTATGCCGCAAGCGCCACCGCCACAAGGCCGGGGCGGTTAATCATCGGTTAATCGCCACCCGCCACTGTGCACCTCATTAGCACAGGGCAAAGGCTTATCCATGCATCGTCTGTTTTTACTTTTTACCCTATTGATCGCGGGCCTGGCCCAGGCGGGAACCAATCCGTTCGACACCAAACCTGAATTTCTCCCGGTTGATAAAGCCTTCACGTTTACCTCCGAACGTCTGGAATCCGGTGAAACCCAGCTCTATTGGCAGATCACCGATGGCTATTACCTGTACCAGAAACGTTTGAAATTCGACGGACTGCCTGTCGGGCAGCATCCCGCGTTGCCGGAAGGTGAAGCCCACAGCGACGAGTTTTTCGGCGAACAGCAAGTCTACCGCCAGGGTCTGGAACTGAAGATTCCGGCGGGTGCCAGCGGCACGGTCAAGGTCAGTTACCAGGGTTGCGCCGATGCCGGTTTGTGTTATCCGCCGCAAACCAGAGTCGTGGACCTGGGCAACGCCAATGCGCAGAGTGCGGCCAATGAAGCACCGGACCAGGCGCTGGCCAGCAGCCTGCAACAACGGGCGCTGGGTTGGAGCCTTTTGCTGTTCTTCGGCCTGGGCCTGCTGCTGGCCTTCACGCCATGTTCGTTGCCGATGCTGCCGATTCTGGCCGGGTTGATCGTCGGCAGTGGCGCCACACCCAAACGCGGTTTCGCCCTGGCCAGCAGTTACGTGGTCAGCATGGCGCTGGTGTATGCGGCGATGGGTGTCCTGGCCGCATCCCTCGGGGCTAATCTGCAAGCCTGGCTGCAGAACCYTTGGTTGCTGGGCAGTTTCGCGACGATTTTCGTGGTGCTGGCGCTGCCGATGTTCGGCTTCTTCGAACTGCAACTGCCGGTGGCCGTACGCGATCGCCTGGAAAACGTTTCGCGCAATCAACGTGGCGGCAACCTGATCGGCGCCGGGGTGCTGGGGGCGCTGTCCGGCCTGCTGGTCGGCCCGTGCATGACCGCACCGCTGGCCGGTGCCCTGCTCTATATCGCGCAAAGCGGTAACGCGTTGCATGGCGGATTGATTCTGTTCGCCATGGGCATCGGTATCGGCGTGCCGCTGCTGTTGCTGGTGACCGTCGGCAATCGCTTCATGCCCAAACCCGGCGCCTGGATGAACCTGGTCAAAGGCATTTTCGGCTTTCTGTTCCTCGCCACCGCGTTGCTGATGCTGCGGCCGGTGCTGGACGAATCCCTGTGGGTCGGATTGTGCGGTGCGCTGCTGTTGATCACGGCCTACAGCGCCTGGAAACAGTCGGAAKGTTTCGGCCGTATCGCACACTTGTTTGGCGCCAGCTCGTTGTTGCTCGGTTTGTGGGGTGGCCTGTTGGTGATCGGTGCGGCCGGTGGTGGCGACGATCCATTCAAGCCATTGCAGGTCTTCCGCGCCTCGAACCAGGCGGTGGCCACCGTGCCGGTTGGCCACGATGCCTTCACCACCATCAAGGATCCGCAGGCACTGCAACGGGAACTCGACGCCGCACAGGCTCAGGGCCAATGGGTGCTGCTGGACTACTATGCCGACTGGTGTGTGTCGTGCAAGGTCATGGAAAAACAGGTGTTCGGCAAAGCCAATGTCATGGAAGCCCTGAGCGACGTGCGCTTGCTCCGACTGGACGTCACCGCCG
>NZ_JBGCUL010000665.1:0-2517 GCF_054177685.1 Pseudomonas sp. P5_A2_2 | reverse complement strand
GGCTCGCTCCCATAGGGATTGCATACGCTGAGCAAACGCAGGGATAGCGAAGGAGGGGGGCTCGCCGATCAGGCGAGCAGGGCGCTATCCGGCGGACGTGCGGAGTGACGCAGTTTGGAGCGGCGCAGGGCCATGGGCAGGTTGACGATGCGCTTCATGCAATGCCGTCCACGGCCAGCAGCGAGGTGGCCAGGTTCGAGAGTTTCAGCAGCTGCTGTTCTGACGGCAAAGTACGCATGGCGCAGGTTTCCGGCGGCGGAAATCGTCGGTGGCGAGTGGAACAAGCCATTCGGGGGACGGCTGGATACTAGGGAGGATTGCGGCGCGTGTAAATGTTTGATTCAGAACATCAGGCGCACGATAAGGCCGATCAACCCGCAGCCGATCAAAACCTCAATCACCCCGCGCTTGAACCGAAGCAATGCAATGCCGCAGTGCGTTGGATAGTCGCTTGATGCTGCGCCTCTGCCCAGCGCTCGACGGCTGACCGGTCGCTGTCACGGGCATCGACCCAGCGTGCGCCGGACCCCACGTCTTATGCCTCAACCCCCGGTGACCGGTGGAAAAAAGGCGATCTCGTCATAGTCCTCGATCACCCGGTCCGGATGACACAGCTCCTGGTTCAGCGCGCACATGAGGTTGTTCTCACCGAGCACATGGCTCCACAGCTCACCGCGAGCCATCAGCAGGCGGCGCACGTCTTCGATGGTCTYGAGGCTGTCGGTCAGGGGCAGTTTTTCACCGCCCAGGTTGAGCTGTTCGCGGTAACGGGCGAAGTAATTGATCAGGATCATTGGGCGTCCTCGAACTTGAAATGGCCGGAGCGGCCACCTTGTTTGCTCAGCAGGCGGATGTCATCGATGACCATGCCTCGGTCCACTGCCTTGCACATGTCGTAGAGGGTCAACGCCGCCACGGTGACCCAGCGCCGCCTGACAAACTGACGCAGCGTTGTCGTACTCGCGAAAGTTCACACTCAGCGGTTTGGGCGCGGGGGCGTTAGTGTCGCTTCGAATATCGGTTTGTTCAACTTGGCACAACATGAAAAAAATCTCGAAGCGCTTAATTAAGTTCGGGCTACGGGTAACTTTTTAACGGGTCCAATCGCTTGTTCCGATGTGCCGATTGGTGATGTCTATCAGGCTGGCCAAACATATCTGGTCCGGTTTTATATAAAGCCGAAACTTGATCAGTTAGTCCGGCTGAACAAAGTTCGCGCTTCGGCAAAACACTTCTCGGCAATCGCCGAGCGCGGTTCGGTCTTGCGCATCACCAGGCCCAGGGGCGCGAGCACGCTGGCATCCGGCAATTCGATGAACGACAGGTGTTCGATGGGCTCTTCCAGGCCACTGTCCAGCGGCATGATCGCGCAACAGAAACCCTCGTGAATCGCCTGCAGCAACTGGTAGGTCGAATCGCTTTCCAGGATCGGCTGCGGGTCCAGTCCGCGGCTGCGAAAGCTCAGGTCGATGGATTTGCGGTAGTGCATGCCGTTGCTGAGCATCCCCAGCGGCAGTTCGGCGGCGTCCTCCCAGCTCATTTGCGTGCCGTCGAAATGGAAGTGGCGGGTGTCGTACAGCAGGCCGACGCGGGTCTCGCCGATCTCGAAAAACTCGAAATAGCTCGGGTTGACGTGATCGAGGTAGCACACGCCCAGGTCCAGCTGATTGTTGCCAAGGCCCTCGATGATCTGGTCGGAACTCAAGGACGACAGGCTGTACTTGAGCTCGGGAAAGCTGCGGGACAGGCCCTGAATGTAGGTGACCGGGTTGAAGCTGCTGAGGGGCACCAGCCCCAGGCGCAAGTTGCCGACGAGTTGGCCCCGGCACGCGGCAGCCTCGGCGAAGAGCCCGTCGTGGGCGGCCAGCAGGGTCCTGGCCCACGCCAGTACACGCTCGCCGGCCTCGGTAAAACCCTCGAAGCGCTGGCCCCGGGTGACCAACACCAGGTCCAGTTCATCCTCAAGATTGCGCAGGCGCATCGACAGCGTGGGCTGGGTGATGTGGCAGCGCGCGGCAGCCTGGCCGAAGTGGCGGGTCTGCTCCAGGGCGATCAGGAACTTGAGTTGTTTGATGTCCATGACGGCACCTGCTGGCGGGGGAGTGAGGGGTTAAGTATTGACTCAGGTGCGCAAGACACAAGGTAAGGCAGAAAACGTGAGCCGAGACGATCTCATTGTCTTCGGCGTGCGTCCAATCACTGCTATCTAAGGGGTTATCGATGGGCTCTATCATTGATGTTTTTCCTGGTCTTTTTATATTGATAGATTGGCTCGATAGTCTGGTTGGTTAGAGTGATTAGACAGGGCTTGATTTATCGAATTAGTCTCCGGAAGTTGTTTAATTCAGCTATTTAGCTAATACCTGCCGGAGAACCCCATGAGCGTCAAACCGGATGCATTGTTTATACCCCTGAATATTGCCGTGCTGACCGTCAGCGATACCCGTGAATATGCCAATGACACCTCCGGTCAACTGCTCGTCAGTCGCTTGCTGGAAGCCGGCCACACCCTCAGCG
>NZ_JBGCUL010000664.1:0-2526 GCF_054177685.1 Pseudomonas sp. P5_A2_2 | reverse complement strand
GTCGGAATGATGAACATGGTCTTCGGATCACTGCCGCCACTGACTTTGGCCTTGATTGGCATCGGGTCATGGGCCATGCCGGCCATTTCGGTCATCAGCAGTTTTGCGCCGGAAAACTGGGTGACGAGGTTTTCGGAAAAGTGCAGTTCGATCTTGTCGGGTGGCGTACCGGCCGCGCCTTCCGCCGGGGTGGAGGAGAGTAGTTTGGGGTGCGCTTGAGCGAGGGTGCTAACAAGCAGGCCGCTGAGCAACGCGACTGCGATAGCGGTGGGTTTTAAGATGCGCATGCAAGGTCCTTTACCGCTTGAAGCGGTTGTTGTTGGTTTGAGGTGAGTCTGTTCAGAACCACAGCCGAACACCGAGCACCAGGCGTGCTTCGCTGCGGTCCTCGCCTTCGTCATTGGCAAAGTCGGCGGTGTTGCCGTAGGTGCGGTTCCAGGTGACGCCGAGGTAGGGCGCGAATTCCCGGCGGATTTCGTAGCGCAGGCGCAGGCCGGCTTCGGTGTTGGACAGCCCCGCGCCGATGCCCCGTTGCGGGTCGTTTTTGCCGTAGGCGTTGAGTTCGACGGTTGGCTGCAGGATCAGCCGATTGGTCAGCAGGATGTCGTAGTCGCCTTCCAGCCGCACGGCGCTCTGGCCGCCTTCGCCGATGAAGGCCGTGGCTTCGGCCTCGAAGTTGTACAACGCCATGCCTTGCACGCCGAACGCGGCCCAGGTTTGCGGGGCGCCGGGTTTGAAGTCCTGGCGCACGCCGCTGACGACGTCCCACCACGGGGAAATGGCGTGGCCCCACAGCGCCTGGATTTCTGCGTCCTCGGTCACGCCATTGCTGCGTTCGCCTTCGGAGCGCAGCCACAGGCGATCGATGTCACCGCCAATCCAGCCCGATAAATCCCAGACCAGGGTGCTGCCGTCATCGGCGTCCTGCCATTCCAGTTTGTCGGCGAGGAAGAATGAATTGAACGTGCTGTCATGTACGTGGTGACCGGCGGGATCGGCATACACCGCAGCGCGATCGGCATCGGTGAGCACCGGGATCGGTGTGCGACTTTCGCTGGGCGCGGCGGGCTGCATCTGGCCCTCGTCCATGCCTTGCATCTGGCCGTGGTTCATCTGACTGTGATCCATGCCTTGCATGTCATCGCTGGCGGCCATCGCCGTCGAGGTCGCGAGTGCGAAAAAAAACGGGGTGAATCGAATCATGGGGTGCGCCTCATTCTTCCACGCGAACTTCACGGAACATGCCCATTTCCATGTGGTACAGGAGATGGCAGTGATAGGCCCAGCGGCCGAGCGCGTCGGCAGTGACCCGATAGCTGCGCCGGGAGCCCGGTGGCATGTCGATGGTGTGTTTGCGCACCATGAACTGGCCGTTCTCGTCTTCGAGGTCGCTCCACATGCCATGCAGGTGGATGGGGTGCGTCATCATCGTGTCGTTGACCAGCACGATCCGCAGCCGCTCGCCGTACTTGAGGCGTAGCGGCTCTGCATCAGAAAACTTCACGCCGTTGAATGACCAGGCGAATTTTTCCATGTGCCCGGTCAGGTGCAGTTCCAGGGTGCGGCCGGGCTCGCGGCCGTCCGGGTCTTCGAAGGTGCTGTGCAGGTCGGAGTAGGTGAGCACGCGGCGACCGTTGTTGCGCAGGCCCATGCCGGGGTCGTCGAGTTTCGGTGAGGTGGACATGGCTTGCATGTCCACCAGCGGGTTGTCGGTTTCCGAGGCCGGGTGGGATTGCATGCCGGGCATGTCGCCCATGGCCATGCTGCCGTGATCCATGCCCGCCATGCTGCCGTGGTCCATGCCGGCCATACCCATGCCGGCCATGCCCATGTCATCCATGGTCACCAGAGGGCGTGGGTCCAGTGGCGGCAGCGGCGCGACTAGTCCTGTCTTCACCGCCAGGGTGCCCCGTGCGTATCCGGTGCGATCCATCGCCTGGGCGAACAGGGTGTAGGCTGCTTCGGTCGGCTCGACGATGACGTCGAAGGTTTCCGCCACGGCAATGCGAAACTCGTCGACGCTCACCGGTTTGACGTGCAGGCCATCGGCGGCGACCACGGTCATTTTCAGGCCGRGGATGCGCACGTCGAAGTAGGTCATGGACGAGCCGTTGATGAAGCGCAGCCGCAGTTTTTCCCCCGGGCGGAACACCCCGGTCCAGTTCGTGTCCGGCGCCTGGCCGTTCAGCAGGTAGGTGTAAGTGGCGCCGCCGACGTCCGCGAGGTCAGTGGGGTTCATCTTCATCTCGGCCCACATCTTGCGGTCGGCGACGGTCGGCCCCCAGCCTTTTTCGCTGACGTCGTGGATGAAGTCGCCCACGGTGCGTTTGTTGAAGTTGTAGTAGTCGGACTGTTTTTTCAGGGTCTTCATCAGGCCGACCGGGTCTTCGTCGGTCCAGTCGCTGAGCATCACCACGTAGTCGCGGTCGTACTGGAACGGCTCCGGATCCTTGGCGTCGATCACCAGCGGGCCGTAGACGCCGGATTGTTCCTGAAAGCCCGAATGGCTGTGATACCAGTAGGTGC
>NZ_JBGCUL010000663.1:0-2526 GCF_054177685.1 Pseudomonas sp. P5_A2_2 | reverse complement strand
TCGTAGATCAACGCTGTCAGGCTGATGAGGGATGCATTACAAAATCGTCAGGTTGGAATGTTGCCCGGCCCGCCCGGTTCATCGAACGGGCCGGTGACCCTTAGCGGTCGAGCAGTTTCATGACTTCTTCCGGATAACGCAGGCCTGCGGTGGCATTCGCCGGAAAGATCGCTTCCAGCGCGTGCAGTTCTTCGGCGTTCAGCGTCACATCCAGAGCAGCCACGTTTTCTTCCAGATATTTACGTTGCTTGGTGCCCGGAATCGGAATCAGGTAATCACCCTGGGCCAGCACCCACGCCAGCGCCAGTTGGCCCGCCGTCACGCCTTTTTCTGCCGCCAGCGCTTGTACCTGTTGCAGCAGCAGCAGGTTTTTCGCGAAGTTTTCGCCCTGGAAGCGCGGGCTGAAGCRACGATAATCGTCCGCCGCGAAATCATCCGGGCTTTTCAAAGCGCCGGTCAGAAAGCCTCGGCCCAACGGGCTATAGGGCACAAAGGCGACGCCCAGACGCTGGCAGGCCGCCAGGCAACCGTTTTCTTCCTGGTCACGGCTCCACAATGAATATTCACTTTGCAACGCACTGATCGGATGAACCTTGTGCGCCCGTTCCAGGGTCGCCACCGATGCCTCGCTCAATCCCAGGTAACGCACCTTGCCGGCACTGACCAGTTCGGCCATGGCGCCGACGGTTTCCTCGATAGCCACCTGTGGGTCGATTCGGTGCTGGTAATACAGGTCGAGGGTCTCCACGCCGAGGCGTTTCAAGCTGCCATCGATGGATTGGCGAATGTAGTCCGGCCGACCGTTGACGCCCCGGGCGGTGGGGTTGGCCGGGTCGCGGACGATCCCGAATTTGCTGGCCAGGAACACCTGGTCGCGCTTGCCGGCAATGGCCTTGCCAATCAGTTCTTCATTGGTGTGCGGGCCGTACATATCGGCGGTATCGAGCAGGTTGACGCCCAGTTCCAGCGCGCGATGCAGGGTGGCCGTGGCTTCGCGGGTATCCGTGCCGGTGGTGTAGAAGTCGGTCATGCCCATGCAGCCCAGGCCGATGGCCGACACCTGCGGACCGTTTTTTCCCAATTGACGTGTGTGCATGAAATCAGCTCCCTGTGAAGTGAGTCGCTATTGTTCGTCTCGACAGAAACTAGATAAACCGGCTAAATCGGCTATCACTATTCGTTAAATCTAAACAATCTGCCGGTGGAGCCAGCAATGGACCGTTTCAACGCCATGCGCGTCTTTACCCGAATCGTCGAGTTGGGTGGCTTTGCCAGGGCCGCCGACAGCCTGCAATTGCCCCGGGCCTCGGTGACCATCCTGATCAAGCAACTGGAGGCACATCTGGGGGTACAACTGCTGCAACGCACCACGCGGCAGATCAGCCTGACGCTCGACGGTGCGGCCTATTACCCGCGTTGCGTGCGCTTGCTGGCGGATCTTGAAGAGACTGAAGCGGTGTTCAGTGCTGCACGCCACAATCCCAAGGGGCTGTTGCGGGTGGACATGCCGGCGGGAGTGGGGCGCCTGGTAGTGATTCCGGCGCTGCCGCAATTCACGGCCCGCTATCCCTTGATCGAGCTGGAAATAGGTTTGAATGACCGGCCGGTGGACCTGATTCGCGAAGGTGTCGATTGTGTGTTGCGCGGAGGCTCGCCGCTGGACGATTCGCTGGTGGCACGGCCGCTGGTGATGATGGATCAGGTGACCTGTGCCAGTCCCGACTACCTGCAGCGGCACGGAACGCCCCATACCTTGGACGACCTGGACGGGCACCGGATGGTCGAGTACATCTCCAGCAACGCAAAACGCTATGGGCTGGAGTTTGTCGTGGATGGCCAGGTGCGGTCGGTCGATCTGCCCAAGCAGGTGGCGGTCAACAGTGCCGATGGTTATCTGGCAGCGTGCGAGGCCGGATATGGTCTGGTGCAGACGCCGTACTATCACGTGGCGCGGCAACTGCAGGAGGGATGCTTGTGTGAAGTGCTTGGAGAAGTGCCGCCACCGGGCATGCCGATGACGGCGCTTTATCCGCCGCACCGCCAGTTATCCCGGCGGGTGCGTGTGTTTGTCGATTGGCTGGTGGAGCTGTGTGCCCAGCCCGGCAATGACTTCTATCGAAAGGATTCAGGACGTTGAATGGCTGTTAACGATGTTGGTAGTAACCCGGTCCGCGATGGTCGTAGTGGTGATGGTGGTGCCAGCCCCCGTAGGGGTAAACAATGCAACCGCTCAAGGTCAGGATGGCCAGCAGAGGCATCAGCAATGTGATTCGACGCAACATGTGAAAGTCCTCATGGTTATCGCCGTTATGAAGCCAAAACTCTTCATCGGCTGTAACATGAGACCCCCGCTCGTAGTTGTTTATCCCCGAAACAGGGTAGGCACTTGGCATGCGTATCGATACAAACCGGATACATTTTCAGATTCAGGAACCTGCAATGACTCAGTCGCAACGTTTGAAATACTCGATTCTGATCTCCCTGGTGGTGCTGGGGATCATGTTTGGCCTTTCCTGGTTGCAGAAC
>NZ_JBGCUL010000662.1:0-2529 GCF_054177685.1 Pseudomonas sp. P5_A2_2 | reverse complement strand
GAAAACGATGGCACCGGTCGGGCAGGTTTTCACGCAGGCCGGTTCCAGCCCTACCGCCACCCGGTCCGAGCACAACGTACATTTGTAGGCCTTGTGATCCTTCTGCGAGATCCGTGGAATGTTGAACGGACAACCGGTGATGCAGTAGCCGCAGCCAATGCAGTGGTCCTGATCGAAATCGACGATGCCATTGGCGTGCTTGATGATCGCCCCCGGGCTGGGGCATGCCGCCAGGCAACCGGGCTCGGCGCARTGCATGCAGCCGTCCTTGCGGATCAGCCATTCCAGGTTGCCGGCGTCGGTCTCGTGCTCGGTGAAGCGCATCAAGGTCCAGGTTTCTGCGGTGAGGTCCTGCGGGTTGCCGTAGGTGCCATGGTTGTGACCGACCTCGTCACGCAACTCGTTCCATTCCGAGCAGGCGACCTGGCAGGCCTTGCAGCCGATGCATTTGGTGGTGTCGATCAGCTTGGCGACTTCCTCCACGCCGCGTATCGACGGCGCGGGGGTGGTGGTGGCCGAGCGGGCAATGATGTCTTGGCTGGCCATTTAGACTTTCTCCACGTTGACCAGGAATGACTTGGATTCCGGGGTCTGGGTGTTGCCATCGCCGAGGAACGGCACCAGGGTGTTGGTCAGGTAGCCGTGACGGGTGGCGCCGGTGAAGCCCCAGTGCAAGGGGATACCGATCTGGTGAACTACCTGATTGTTGACCTGCAGCGGACGAATCCGCTTGGTCACTACCGCCACCGCTTCGATATGCCCGCGTTTGGAGCTGACCCTTACTCGGTCACCGGCAGCAATGCCCTTCTCCTTGGCCAGCACCTCGCCGATTTCGACGAATTGTTCGGGTTGGGTAACGGCGTTGATCGGGCAATGCTTGGTCCAGAAGTGGAAGTGTTCGGTCAGCCGGTAGCTGGTCGCCGCATACGGGAAGTCCTTGGCCTGCCCGAGGGTGTCCCAGACTGAATCGAAGATCCGCCCGGCCGGGTTGCTGGTCGCCTGCTTGTTGTTGGGGTGCATCGGGTTGATGCCGATGGGTGTCTCGAACGGCTCATAGTGTTCCGGGAACGGCCCTTCGTTCATCTTGTCGAGGGCGAAGAAACGCGCCACGCCTTCGGGGTTCATGATGAACGGGTTGATGCCCGCTTCCGGTGCGGCGTCGACTTTGTAGTCGGGCACGTCGGTGCCGGTCCAGACCTTGCCGTTCCACCACACCACCCGTTTGTTCGCGTCCCATGGTTTGCCTTTCGGGTCGCACGAGGCGCGGTTATAGAGGATCCGTCGATTTGCCGGCCAGGCCCAGGCCCAGCCGAGGTTCTGCTTCATCCCGAAAGGGTCGCTGTTATCGCGCCGGGCCATGTTGTTGCCCTGCTCGGTCCAGCTGCCGCAGAAAATCCAGCAACCGGATGCCGTGCTGCCATCGTCCTTGAGCTGGCCGAAGCCGGACAACTGTTGACCGGCCTTGACCACCGCACCCGAGGCGTCGGTGACATCGGCGATGGCGTAGCCGTTGAATTCCCGGGCGAGCTCTTCCGGCGTCGGGTCATCCGGTACCTTGTAGGGCCAGTCGAGCTTGAGGATCGGCTCGGCCCAGGCACCGCCGTTGGCCTGGTAACGCTTGCGCAGGCGCAAGAACAGCTCGGCCATGATTTTCACGTCGGTGCGCGCCTGCCCCGGGCCATCGGCACCCTTCCAGTGCCATTGCAGCCAGCGGCCGCTGTTGACCAGCGAACCGTTTTCTTCGGCGAAGCAGGTGGCGGGCAGGCGGATGACTTCGGTCTGGATGCTGGCCGTTTCCACGTCGTTGTAAGGCCCGACGTTGCGCCAGAACTCCGAGGTTTCGGTGGCCAGTGGGTCCATCACCACCAGCCACTTGAGTTTCGCCAGCGCCTTCATCACCCGGTTTTTGTCCGGCAAGGCGGCGATCGGGTTGAAGCCCTGGCACAGGTAGCCATTGACCTCGCCCTTGCTCATCATGTCGAACATTTTCAGGATGTCGTAGCCGGGAATGTCCAGCTTGGGCAGCCAGTCGTAACCCCAGTGATTCTCGGCGGTGGCATTGGCGCCGTACCAGGCCTTCATCAGACTGACGTGGAACTTGCCGTAGTTCTGCCAGTAGGACATCTGCCCGGGACGCAGCGGCTTGAGTGCACGTTTGGCAATGTAGGCGTTGTAATCCTGTTCGGCCTCGGCCGGCAAGGTCAGGTAACCAGGCAACAGGTTGGACAGCAATCCCAGGTCGGTCAGGCCCTGAATATTGGAGTGCCCGCGCAGGGCGTTGACGCCCCCGCCCGGCATGCCGACGTTGCCCAGCAGCAATTGCACCATGGCCGCGCTACGGATCATCTGCGAGCCGGTTGAGTGCTGGGTCCAGCCCAGCGCGTAGAGAATCGTCATGGTTTTGCCCGGTTGCGAGCAGGTGGCGATCTCTTCCCAGATTTTCTGCATCGCGTCCACGGGCATGCCGCAGACCTGACTGGCCAGCTCCAGGGTGTAGCGGCTGTAATGCTGCTTCATCAATTGGTAGAC
>NZ_JBGCUL010000661.1:0-2533 GCF_054177685.1 Pseudomonas sp. P5_A2_2 | reverse complement strand
GTTCGAGATTTACGAACAGGCGTTGCGCAACGACCCGGTATTCCTCGGCGCGATCAAGGAGCGCGACGCCGGCCTGGAAAACCGCGCCATCGGCCGCGCCGGGCTGTTGCCGAGACTGGGTTACAACTACAACAAGGGCCGCAACTCTTCCAAGGCCACCTACTTGAACGAGCACCGGCAAAACCAGACCGATGACCGCAACTACAGCAGTTACGGCTCAAGCCTGACCTTGCAACAACCGTTGCTCGACTACGAGGCCTACGCCGCTTATCGCAAGGGCGTGGCGCAGGCGTTGTTCGCCGATGAAAACTTTCGCGGCAAAAGCCAGGAGTTGCTGGTACGGGTGCTGGAAAACTACACCAAGGCCTTGTTCGCCCAGGACCAGATCGACATTGCCCAGGCCAAGAAAAAAGCCTTCGAGCAACAGTTCCAGCAGAACGAGCAGATGTTTCGCCAGGGCGAAGGCACGCGTACCGACATACTCGAAGCCGAGTCGCGCTATGAACTGGCAACTGCCGAGGAAATCGAGGCGCGTAACGAACAGGATGCGTCCTTGCGGGAGCTGGGTGCGCTCGTCGGCGTGCCCACTATCGACATCGCTGATCTGGCACCGCTGGAGCAGAACTTTCAGACCTTCACCCTGCAACCGGCCAATTACGACACCTGGCACGAGATGGCGGTGGCCAACAACCCGAACCTGGCCTCCCAGCGTCAGTCGCTGGAGGTAGCGCGCTACGAAGTCGAACGCAACCGCGCCGGGCACCTGCCCAAGGTCAGCGCCTACGCCACGGTGCGCCAGAACGAATCCGAAAGCGGCAACACCTACAACCAGCGTTATGACACCAACACCATCGGCATCGAAGTCAATGTGCCGTTGTATGCCGGCGGCGGGGTCTCGGCTTCGACCCGGCAGGCCAGCCGTGCGATGGAACAGGCCGAGTACGAACTGGACGGCAAGACCCGGGAAACCCTGATCGAGCTACGTCGGCAGTTCAGCGCCTGCCTGTCGGGGGTGAGCAAGCTGCGGGCCTATCAAAAAGCCCTGACTTCCGCTGAAGCGCTAGTGGTGTCGACCAAGCAAAGCATCCTGGGCGGTGAGCGGGTCAACCTCGATGCGCTGAACGCCGAACAACAACTGTTCACCACCCGCCGGGACCTGGCCCAGACCCGCTACGACTATCTGATGGCCTGGACCAGGTTGCATTACTACGCGGGTACCTTGAGCGAGCAGGATCTGGCTCGGGTGGACGAGGCGTTTGGCCAGGGGCCGAGGACTCGGTAACACCGCAGAACCTACACAAAAACAAAAAAGCGAGTGTTCAACATGGACGTACGCATCAAACCGGCCCCGGTCGGCATGCTGTTGCTATTGATTGGCGCAGGCTCGGAACAGGCCGCCGCAGCCTGGCTGGACACCGGCACCCTCGGCGATCCCGTCAGTTGGCTCAGCGCCGAGTTTCAGCGCGACTGGGGCCTGGGCCTGGCCTGGCAGTTCTGACTTGAAGGAAGAGAGAGCACAACATGGGACTGTTTGATTACAAAAATGCCGGCAGCGAGGCCGGCAAGGTGTTGTACACCGATGCCATCGCCCTGACGTTGTATGCCTATGCACCTACCGGCCAGTCATTTCCGGCCAATGGCTGGGCGCCGATCGGCGCCAATGCCCTGGGTTATCAAGGCAAGGTCGGGGCGCAGGGCACGTATTTCGGCGAGAAGGACGGTTTCACCAGCGCCGAAGCCGAAGTGCTCGGCAAGTACGACGCCGCCGGAAAACTGATCGGTATCGGCATTGCTTTTCGTGGCACCGGCGGGCTCGGCTACAACGACACGTTCGGCGATATGAAAAACAACCTGTTGGCGGCGGTTGGCCCAGTGGATTACGCAACCCACTACGCAAAAAACGCCTTCGATACGCTGCTCGGTAAAGTGGCTGCGTTCGCCATCGCCTATGGCCTCAGTGCCGAGGACGTGCTGGTCAGCGGKCACAGCCTCGGYGGSCTGGSRGTCAACAGCGTCGCCGAGCTGAGCGGGAACAATTGGGGCGGCTTCTACAAGGATGCCAGTTACGTAGCATTCGCTTCGCCAACCCAGAGCTCCACTGGCAATAACGTGCTGAACATCGGTTACGAGAACGATCCGGTGTTTCGGGTACTCGACAGCACCACCTTCAGCAGTGGCTCGCTGGGCAAGCATGACGGTCATCAAGCGTCGGCCACCAACAACATCGTCAACTTCAACGATCACTACGCATCCACTGCGCAAAACCTGGTGCCATTCAGCATTCTCAACCCGATGAACTGGTCAGCCCATGGCTCGCTGGGCTACGCCGACGGATTGAACCGGGTGATCGACTCGCGCTTCTACCAGTTGACCGACAAGGATTCGACCCTGATCGTTTCCAACCTTTCGCAGTCGGCACGAGGTTCCACTTGGGTCGAGGATCTTGGACGCAGCGGTGAACCGCACACCAGCAGCACGTTCATCATTGGCACCGACAGCGACGACCTGCTCAAGGGCGGTCTCGGCAATGACT
>NZ_JBGCUL010000660.1:0-2543 GCF_054177685.1 Pseudomonas sp. P5_A2_2 | reverse complement strand
GGGCATGGGCTTGGGTATTTCAGGCGCAGCCACAACTACCAGCCGGTCCTTGGCGAAGCAGCGGCCGACCAGACTGCTGTCTGGGCTCGGGTTGATCCGGATGGCGACGTCAAATTGTTCCTCGACCAGGTCGACCAGGCGATCCTCCGCCACGACTTCGATTTCGACCTCCGGGTAGGCGGCACAGAATTCGGCGCCGATGCGGCCCATTGCAAGCTGGGAGAACAGGACTGGGGAGGCGACACGCAAGCGTCCGCGAGGCGTCGATACGCCCTCACGGGCCACCGTCATGGCTTCGGCCACCTCGGCCAACGGGCCTTCTGTTCGAGCCATCAGCATTTCGCCGGCTTCGGTGAGCTTCAGGCCGCGAGCGCTGCGCTCGATCAGCCTCACGCCCAGTTGTTCCTCAAGGTCGGAGATTCGGCGCGATAAGGTGGCTTTGGAGATACCGCTCGCACGGCTTGCCTTTCCCAGCCCCTCATTCGTTGCGACGAGTATGAAATCGATCAGAGCGTTCAGGTTCATGGTGTTCCATTTTTGAAACGAAGTGTCTGTATTTTGGTGTCTCTGCTTTACCTGTGCAACAGCATATCTTCTCGTCATCGGAACTCGATACGAGGAATTGTTATGAGCACCATGCAACGTGCTGTACTGATCCGGGCATACGGCGGCGCTGACGCCGCGCAAGTGACCGAGATCGAAAAGCCAGAACCAGGGCAAGGTCAGGTTCTGGTTCGAGTTCGAGCCGCTGGCGTGAACGGCATCGATTGGAAGGTCCGTGAGGGCCATGTGCGAAATGCTTTCCCGCTTCCACTGCCAATAGTACTCGGCGCCGAAATGGCGGGAGTTGTCGAGGCTGTCGGCCCCGGAGCCTCTCGCTTTCGTGTCGGCGATCGAGTCATGGGCGCGGTGGGAGGGCTGGGCGCGTACGCCGAATTCGTGAGCGTCAGTGAAGCGAGCCTTTCCCTTACGCCTGAAAATCTTGATGACGTCCATGCTGCCGCCATACCCGTAGCAGCCTTGGCGGCCTGGAAGAGTCTTCATCACGCAGGACCGATCCATCCAGGCCAGCGAATCCTTATCCATGGCGCGGCAGGGGCGCTGGGCGCCTATGCCGTGCAGTACGCCAAGCGGGCCGCCGCCGAGGTCTTCGCAACTGCGGGCACGGCTGACCTGGATTATGTGCGCAGCCTCGGCGCGGATCATGTCATCGACTATCAATCCCAACGTTTCGAGGACGTCGTCCAGGACATTGACCTGGTACTCGATTACGTCGGGGGTGAGGTACTGGATCGCTCGTGGCAGGTGTTGGCRGAAAACGGCGTGATTGTTGGCACGTCATCACCCGACATTCTGGCGCGCACGCCGGCGAATCGCCGAGGCCTCTGGTTCATGAACAAGCCCGACCCCAAATTGCTGGAGACGCTGGCCCAGGAAATCGCCAGCGGCACGCTGCAGTCCAGGATCGGCAAGGTCGTTGGCTTCGCCGACATCCCTGAGGCCATCGAACGCAATCGCAGCGCTTCACGGACTGGCAAGGTCGTTGCGGACTTCTCTCGCYGACCCACCTAAGTATCCACTGTAGGAGATTCAAAAATGAGCATTCTCGTTATTGGTGCCACGGGCACCATTGGTTCACTCATCACTCAAGGCCTTGCCGACGCGGGCGCCGAGGTCAAAGCGCTAGTGCGCCAATCGGGTAAGCGGGACTTCCCGGCCGGCGTCACTGAAGTTGTTGCAGACCTCACCGATGTACCGTCGATGCACCTCGCGCTGTCGTCGGTGCGGACGCTGTTCCTGCTCAACGCCGTTACGCCCGATGAGTTGACGCAAGCCCTCATCACGCTGAACCTTGCACGCGAGGCTGGCATCGAGCGCCTCGTTTACCTGTCGGTGATTCATGCCGACAAGTTCACCAATGTTCCGCACTTCACCGGCAAGCATACGGTTGAACGCATGATCGAAAGCCTCGACATCCCCGCAACTATCCTGCGTCCGGCTTACTTCATGCAAAACGACCGTATGGTCCAACAGACGATTCAGAACTACTCGGTGTACCCGATGCCGATCGGCTCGGCGGGCGTCTCGATGATTGATGCACGCGATATCGCCGATGTCGCCGTTGCCGAGTTGCTGCGACGCGACAAAGCGTCTTCTGCTCTGGATCGCGTAACCCTGGAGTTGGTTGGACCGCAAGCGCTTACCGGTGCGTCCGTGGCGAAGATCTGGAGTTCCGCACTGGGTCGCGACATTGCCTACGGCAGTGACGATGTGGCGGCCTTCGAAGGACAGCTGGCTTCGTACGGTCCCACCTGGTTGGCCTATGACATGCGCCTGATGATGGCGGGTATCCAGACGTTCGGCATGCATGCGGCTGACGGAACAGTGGACCGGTTAGAGGCCATCATCGGGCACCCGCTGCGCACCTATGAAGACTTCGTTCGCGAAGCCATTGCAGAGGTTTAAACAGCGAGGGCAGTGAGGACGGGGCGTTTGTTTTTGTGTGGGCGACAAACAAAAAATGGCCTTCCAGCCCATTAGCG
>NZ_JBGCUL010000659.1:0-2553 GCF_054177685.1 Pseudomonas sp. P5_A2_2 | reverse complement strand
GCTCAACTGGAGCTACATGTTCAGCCGCGGCTTCTTTTGGGATGCCTACGTCCATACCCTCGCCATGGCGGCGGGTGCCACTGTGCTGGTCAGCCTGGTGGCCTTTCCCTGCGCTTATACGATCGCCTTCAAGTTTCGCGAGTCGGCAAAGCAGCTGCTGGTGTTGCTGCTGGTCACGCCGTTCTTCACCAGCTACCTGGTGCGCACCTATTCATGGCAGGTGTTCCTCAGCGATAACGGCATCTTCAATGCCGCGCTCGGTCTGCTCGGGCTGGAGCCGTTTACCATGCTCAATACAGCGTTCGGTACTTATATTGGCTACTTCACGCTGTGTCTGCCATTGGTGGTTTTGCTGCAACTGTTCAGCCTGATGTACATCGACAGTTCATTGATCGAGGCGGCGCACAACCTCGGCTGCGGACGATTGCGAACGGTGCTGCTGGTGGTGGTGCCGTCGGCGCGGATCGGCATCGTGGTTGCGGCGCTGTTCTGCTTCATCCTGACCTTCGGCGACTTTGTCAGCCCGCTCTACCTGGGTGGTGGTCAGCCGCCGACCTTGAGTACGCTGATCACGGACACCACCAAGTCCGGCCAGCAATGGCCACGCGCGGCGGTGATCGCAACGATGATGATCGTGACGTTGCTCATCGCCGCTTTTGGTGCGGTTCGTTTCGCTTACCGGAGGCGCGCATGAACGAGCATCGGTTGATCAACTTCTTGCTTCGCAGCTTTGTCGTCATGGTGTTCCTCTTCATCTTTTTGCCGATTGCCGGCAGCTTCGTGTTCTCGTTCAGCATTGACCGTTTCCCTTCCTTGCCACTGGGCGGTTTCAGCCTGCACTGGTACGAGACGATCGCCAGCGATCCGGCGGTCTGGCAGGCATTCAGGAACAGCCTGACGGTGGGTGTGGTCGTGTCGCTGGTATCAACCCTGCTTGGGTTTACGGCGGCTTACACAGACTTCCGTTACCAGTTCTTCGGCAAGTCGATCTACATGGCGCTTGCGCTACTGCCGCCCACCATTCCGGTGGTGATCATGGGGCTGGCGATGCTGGCTTTCCTGTCGCGGGTCGGGCTATCCGGCGAGATCTACGCGGTGATGATCAGCCATGTCGTGATGTGCGCACCGTTCGCCATGGCGGTCATCAGGATGCGCCTGGCGCAGATGGATCCGAACATCGAGGCGGCGGCCTGGAACCTGGGGGCCAATCAATGGAAGGCCATGCGTCATGTGATCCTGCCATTCACGGCGCCGAGCATTTTCGCCGCGCTGTTCGTGACCATGGCCGTTTCCTTCGATGAGTTCGCTGTCGCCTGGTTCGTGTCGGGGCTTAACGAAACGGTGCCCGTGCGCATCCTCAATACGCTGCAAGGGCAGGTGAGCCCGACCATCAACGCGATCGGCACCATCGTCTTCATCACGACCATGACCCTAGTGATCCTCGCGCAACTGCTGTTGATGCGGCGGCGTAAGCCCGCCAGTGCCTGATACCACCCTGACAATCATCCGAACACGAAGGATTCAGCCATGACTCAACCGTTGGTGGTATTCGACAACGTGGTTAAACATTTCGATAGCTATCAGGCCGTCGAACGTATGAGCCTGGAGATTTACAAAGGTGAGTTCGTCGCGATCATGGGGTCGAGCGGCTGCGGCAAGACCACAACGCTGCGCATGCTCGCGGGGCTGGATAAACCCAGTGAAGGCGAAATTCGTCTTAACGGTGAGCGCATCAATGATCTCTACTCCTGGGAACGGGAGACGCCGCTGGTCTGGCAAAACCTGGCGCTGTTCCCGTTTCTTGACGTGCTGGAGAACGTCGAGTTCGGTCTGCGAATGAGAGGGATGGCCAWGGCTGAGCGACGCAAGAAGGCGCTACTGTGGCTTGAACGGCTTGGATTGGAGGAGTTCGCCACTCGCGATATAAGCCTGCTCTCCGGTGGCCAGCGGCAACGCGTGGCGTTGGCACGCTCGTTGGTCACCGAACCGCCGATCCTGCTGCTCGACGAGCCCCTGAGCGCCCTCGACGCTCATCTGAGTGTGCGCATGCAAGGCGTGCTGACTGGACTGCAGAAGGACCTGGGTATCACCTTTGTCTACGTCACTCACAGTCAATCCGAAGCCTTTGCAATGGCCGATCGTGTAGTGATCATGAGTCGCGGCCGGGTCGAACAGATCGGCTCGCCGCAGGACGTTTTCCTTGAGCCTCACAACCGCTTCGTTGCCGGGTTCGTTGGCGGTAAAAACATCCTTGATTGCACCGTCGTTGGCTTCGACGATAGCGGGTTGGTTTGCCTCGATTCGGAGCACGGTGGATTCCTGGCGCGGCTGCCTGAGGGTAAAACGGTTGTTCCCGCTGAGCGCGTTACAGTCTGCGTCAGCGCCGAGCATATCGACCTGACCGCGCAGCCTATGCGACGCAACCGGCTGAACTGCACCGTCGTCGGTGAAGAGTTCATCGGCTCGATGGTCAACATCTATCTCGAAGCCAGCGGCGGGCTTGAGTTGCAGGTGCAGAAACGGCATGCCGATTACAACTTGCCTGGCGTGCAC
>NZ_JBGCUL010000658.1:0-3446 GCF_054177685.1 Pseudomonas sp. P5_A2_2 | reverse complement strand
ATATGGATCAGGGCGATTTCCGGCTGTTTGCGGTCGGCGATGCCGGCGCTGGAGTGCAGGGCAATCGCATCCCAGACCTGTTCAGCTTTCGCCTGCGCATAACCGTTCGCCAGGAGAAAACGACGGGCGGCATCGGCGCCATCGACTTCAAAGCGCTGGTCGGCGGCAAACTCGGGCGTCAGCCCCAGATCGTGCAGCAGTGCGGCGAGGTAGACCGCTTCCCGGTCGTACTGAAAACCCCGGCGCTGGCCGAGGAATTCGGCAAACCACCATGTCCGGTGCACATGATGCAAAAGCGCCCTGGAGTGGACGCGCTCCACGAGCGATGCGGCTCTGCGGGCTAGCTCGGAGTCTGGAGCGCTGAAGCCGCCGATGCTAATGGGTGTATTCATGTTGCCTCCCGGGAATGAACTTGGCTTGCCATTCACTCTAGGGATGTGCGGTGTGGCGCAATTGACTATTTACGGATGATTTGTGCCAATATTGACGTCTTGAACGAGCAGGAGCTCGCCGTGATGAACAAGACGAAACCTGGCCATTCATTGAGGGGCCGCATGCCAAAACGCGTGGTGATTCTGGGGTTGCCACCCGTCGACGGGCTCGACGTGATCGGCCCGGCCGAGGTGTTTTCCCTGGCGAACACTCTGCACGACGGAGCCTTCGCGCCCTATGTGCTTGAACTGGTCTGCGCGGGCGTCGACCCGCAAATGGCCAGCAGCACCGGCATCGGGCTCATGGCGCACACGACCCTCGAGCACGAGCGGCATGCCGACAAGGCAATCGACACGCTGATCGTGGCGACAGGCTGGCAAGCAATCGATCAGCTGGACGGGGCGGCCATCGAATGGATTCGCACGAGGTCCGAAAGCGTGCGACGGGTGTGCTCGATCTGTGTCGGCGCGTTTGCCTTGGCGGACGCAGGGCTGCTGGACGGGCGCCGGGCGACGACTCACTGGCGCATGGCACGCGATCTTGCCGAGCGTTATCCCAAGGTGCAGGTCGATCCGAATCCGATCTGGATCAAGGACGACAACGTCTATACCTCGGCCGGTATCTCGGCGGGCATCGACCTTGCCTTGGCGCTGGTCAGCGAAGACCTGGGGGATGACGTTGCGCTGGACATCGCGAAAAACCTGGTGTTGTTCCTGCGCCGTCCCGGTGGGCAGGCGCAGTTCAGTGTCGCCCTGCAATCGCAGCAGGTGCCCGGTTCAAATCTGGATGAACTGTGCCACTGGATCAGTGAGCACCTGAGTTCACAGCTGACCGTGGAAATCCTCGCAGACCGCTTCGCTACCAGCGTCAGAACCTTGATCCGGATCTTTCAGCGCGAGTTGCAGACCACCCCGGCCAAATACGTTGAAGACGTTCGGCTGGAAGCCGCGTGCCGGGAGCTCGAACTGGGTGGGCGGTCGATGGAGGAGGTCGCACGCCGATGCGGTTATCACAGCATTGACGTACTGAGGAAGGTTTTCGTCCGGCGCCTTGGCGTGAGTCCCAGGGAGTACGCGCAACGTTTCGCGCCAGACGTGGGGTAGGGGCGCCCGAGGCTTTCGGAGAATGTCGAACTGTTCGATGCGCTGGAGCTGTTGATCTGAGCGTTACCTCAGAACTCCAGATCGATCACCAAGGCCTCATCGAAATCAGGATTTTCATTGATGCCATTTTTGGCATAGCCCCGGGGGTTGCAGACCACGCGGGTATTGCCCACCCGATAATCGAAGCTGCCATGGGTGTGGCCATGCAGCCACAGTGCCGGCTGCCAGTCTTTGATCCGCGCTTCGAGGTCCGAGACAAAGCTTGAGTTGATCGGCGAACCGGCAAAGGTCGGGCTGATGCTCGACCGCGTCGGGGCGAAATGCGAGACCACCACCGTGGGTGTGCTGCTGTCGCGGGTGAAGCAGTCTTCCAGCCAGGCGACCGTCTGCAGAAACACCAGTTGGGAAATGGCCGGCGTGAACGGGTCAGGGAAATCGGGGGCGATCTTGATGTGGCTGAAGTCACGGATCAGCTGGGTCGCCAGATCGATGCCCAGCGCCCGATCCTCCGGGCTATCGAGCAGACGATAGTCAGACCACAGCGTGCAACCGAGAAAGCGCACGCCGTCTTGGACGTACTCCGAACGTTCCAGAATGTGGATCTGTGTACCTTGCGCCAGGCTGTTCATCTGCTCGTAGGTGGAGACCAGGTCACTGCCATAAAACTCGTGATTGCCCGCCACATACAACAGAGGAACCGGGCACGCGCTGGCCCACTCGATGGCCTTGGCCGGCCGGGCGATGTCCCCGGCGAGCACGACAATATCGGCATCCACGGCGGGAAAGGGGATCGTGTTGACGGACAGGTGCATGTCGGACAGCAAGGCGATGAGTCTGTGGTGCTTCTTATGCCGCTATCGCGAGCAAGCTCGCTCCCACAGTTTTGATCTTCAGTGACCGCCAATCCCACAGCTGGCCCGTTTACTTCAAATACCACCCCCAAGGCTGGTCGCTGACGTACTCGGTCACCAGCTTGACCTCCAGATAATTGTGCAACCCCCATTGCCCCAGTTCGCTGTCAAATTAAACCTCGTACTTCCGACGGCCAACCCTAAAAGCGCGTGGGATATTTCCTGAATCTACAGAAAGATTTCAACGCTGGCAGGTCGCTTGAATCCAGTCATTCAGCATGGTTTAAACATGCGTGTTTAATCGCTGTCAGCGTTACTTCATGAAAGCTACAACACCTTGCGTCGTTGCCTGCAGGTACGCCAGAATCCGCCGGCTTGTGCGCCTTGGGGCTGGGTTTTATCGTTGGCCGGTCGCTGGAAAACAACAGTGATCGGGTTTGGTAGCCCGGCTATGTGAGGTGCAAAGCGTCATCATCTGCAGCGTTTTTCTACTCTGCTTTATGGTGGCCATGCACAGGGTGCCTTCGGGCGCGCCGGTCTCCTTGCATCCCGGTCTACCAACCTGCGTATGGCCACCACCCTACGTTTGGTAGCGTGAGAGTGATGGCTCCTTTTTACGATGCGAGGAGTTTCACTATGTTCAAAGTCACACCCGATCCCCCGGACACTGATCCGGCATCTCCGTGCGAAAGTCTTGATTCAAACAAACTCAAYGAGGCCGCCGAGCGCGCGCTCAACCCCGGCACCCACATCATGGCGACGCCGCGCAAGCCCAGCACGATGTTCATCGTCAATCCTGGGCTCAACACTGAAACCCTGCTGGTGCACGCCTGTGAATCGCTGGCCTCAGCCAACGTCATGGCCAACGATCTGGTGGATCATCTGGAGGGGACGAGCCGCAATGCACTGCTGGGGATTGCGCAGGTGATCATGTTGGGGGGACTGGCGGTGAACCGGGCGCTGGATCGGCTTGATCCGCCCTGACCACAACCTCCAGATCACCGACAGACCTGTGGGAGCGAGCTTGCTCGCGATGGCGGTGTGTCAGACACATGGATGT
>NZ_JBGCUL010000657.1:0-2555 GCF_054177685.1 Pseudomonas sp. P5_A2_2 | reverse complement strand
GCCCGGAGGTGCCTTTTGAGATTCGCGCCGGGTTGATCGTTGGCTTCCTCGGGGGGCTGACGACTTTTTCATCCTTTTCACTGGATACGGTGCGCCTGCTGGAAAGCGGGCAGGTGCCGCTGGCCCTGGGCTATGCGGCGCTCAGCGTATTCGGCGGGCTGCTTGCAACCTGGGCCGGCCTGTCCTTGACCAAACTTTGATAAACGAGAAACCGACATGCTCGATTCCAAACTGTTACGTAGCAACCTTCAGGACGTAGCGGACCGCCTGGCATCCCGTGGCTATGCCCTGGATGTTGCGCGCATCGAAGCGCTGGAAGAACAGCGCAAGACCGTCCAGACCCGCACCGAAGCACTGCAGGCTGAACGTAATGCGCGTTCCAAATCCATCGGTCAGGCCAAGCAGCGTGGCGAAGACATCGCGCCGCTGATGGCGGACGTCGAGCGTATGGCGGGCGAATTGAGCGCCGGTAAAGTCGAACTGGACGCGATCCAGACCGATCTGGACTCGATCCTGCTGGGTATCCCCAATCTGCCGCACGAATCGGTGCCGGTCGGCGAAGACGAAGACGGCAACGTCGAAGTGCGCCGCTGGGGCACCCCGACAGCCTTCGATTTCCCGGTTCAGGACCACGTGGCCCTGGGCGAGAAGTTCGGCTGGCTGGACTTTGAAACCGCCGCCAAGCTGTCCGGCGCCCGTTTTGCCCTGCTGCGCGGCCCGATTGCCCGTCTGCACCGTGCCCTGGCGCAGTTCATGATCAACCTGCACGTCACCGAGCACGGCTACGAAGAGGCCTATACGCCTTATCTGGTCCAGGCACCGGCGCTGCAAGGCACCGGTCAACTGCCGAAGTTCGAAGAAGACCTGTTCAAGATCGCGCGCGAAGGCGAAGCCGACCTGTATCTGATCCCGACCGCCGAAGTGTCGCTGACCAACATCGTCGCCGGCGAAATCGTCGATTCGAAACTGCTGCCGATCAAGTTCGTTGCCCACACGCCGTGCTTCCGCAGTGAAGCCGGCGCATCGGGTCGCGACACCCGCGGCATGATCCGCCAGCACCAGTTCGACAAAGTCGAGATGGTGCAGATCGTCGAGCCGTCGCAGTCGATGGAAGCGCTGGAAGGCCTGACCGCCAACGCCGAGAAAGTCCTGCAACTGCTGGAACTGCCTTACCGCACCCTGGCGCTGTGCACCGGCGACATGGGCTTCAGCGCGGTCAAGACCTACGACCTGGAAGTGTGGATCCCGAGCCAGGACAAGTACCGCGAAATCTCGTCGTGCTCCAACTGCGGCGACTTCCAGGCCCGCCGCATGCAAGCGCGTTTCCGCAACCCGGAAACCGGCAAGCCGGAACTGGTGCACACCCTGAACGGCTCCGGTCTTGCAGTCGGTCGTACCCTGGTGGCGGTGCTGGAGAACTATCAGCAGGCCGACGGTTCGATCCGTGTGCCTGAGGTCCTGAAGCCGTACATGGGTGGCMTCGAGGTCATCGGTTAAATGAACTATCTGCCGCTGTTTCACAACCTTCGCGGCAGTCGTGTGTTGGTCGTCGGTGGAGGGGAGATTGCCTTGCGCAAATCCCGCCTGCTGGCCGATGCCGGTGCGCTGCTGCGGGTGGTTGCACCTGAAATCGAAGCACAACTGCGCGAACTGGTTGCCGGCAGCGGTGGCGAGTGCCTGTTGCGCGGCTACACCGAAACGGACCTGGACGGTTGCGGGCTGATCATTGCCGCCACCGACGACGAAGCGCTGAACGCACAAGTCTCCGCCGATGCCCATCGGCGTTGCGTGCCGGTCAACGTGGTGGACGCGCCAGCCCTGTGCAGCGTGATCTTCCCTGCCATCGTCGACCGTTCGCCACTGATCATCGCGGTGTCCAGCGGCGGCGATGCGCCGGTGCTGGCACGTCTGATCCGCGCCAAGATCGAAACCTGGATTCCTTCCACCTACGGTCACCTGGCTGGTCTGGCGGCGCGTTTTCGTCATCAGGTCAAAGGCCTGTTTCCGGATGTACAGCAGCGTCGGGCGTTCTGGGAAGATGTTTTCCAGGGACCGATTGCCGACCGCCAGCTGGCCGGGCAGGGCGCTGAAGCCGAGCGCTTGTTGCAGGCGAAGATTGATGGCCAAGCGCCGGTGGCAACCGGCGAAGTCTATCTGGTGGGCGCGGGGCCGGGCGATCCCGACCTGTTGACCTTCCGCGCCTTGCGTTTGATGCAGCAAGCCGACGTAGTGTTATACGACCGCCTGGTGGCGCCGGCGATTATCGAACTGTGCCGTCGCGACGCCGAGCGGGTTTACGTTGGCAAACGTCGCGCCGATCACGCGGTGCCGCAGGATCAGATCAATCAGCAATTGGTGGATCTGGCCAGGCAAGGCAAGCGTGTGGTGCGATTGAAGGGCGGCGATCCGTTCATCTTCGGTCGTGGTGGTGAAGAGATCGAAGAACTGGCGGCCCAGGGCATCCCGTTCCAGGTGGTGCCGGGGATCACGGCGGCCAGCGGTTGCGCGGCCTACGCCGGGATTCCGCTGACTCACCGTGATTATGCGCAGTCGGT
>NZ_JBGCUL010000656.1:0-2556 GCF_054177685.1 Pseudomonas sp. P5_A2_2 | reverse complement strand
CTCCCACAGGATTGTGGAATGCTGATCAACTGAGGTTCGACCTGTCATGTTCCGCGACGTAGAATGCGCGCCTTTCCCGGTCAATCGAGWCGCTCGATTGGCCATCATGGGCGGGTAACCGTCCGTTGCCACCCGCATTCATCGGAGCACTTCCCATGAGCATCACCCCGACCAGCGACTACCTGGAAACCCTCTACGAAGGCTACGGCCAGCGTTTTCGCATGGAAAAACTGCTGCACGAAGTGCGCACCGAACACCAGCACCTGGTGATCTTCGAGAACCCGCGCATGGGCCGGGTGATGGCACTGGACGGCGTGATCCAGACCACCGAAGCCGACGAGTTCATCTATCACGAAATGCTGACCCACGTGCCGATCCTAGCCCATGGCGCCGCCAAGCGCGTGCTGATCATTGGCGGCGGCGATGGTGGCATGTTGCGTGAAGTGGCCAAGCACCGCAGTGTCGAGCACATCACCATGGTCGAGATCGACGGCACCGTGGTCGACATGTGCAAGGAATTCCTGCCGAACCACTCCAAGGGTGCATTCGATGATCCACGCCTGAACCTGGTGATCGACGACGGCATGCGTTTCGTCGCCACCACCACTGAAAAGTTCGACGTGATCATTTCCGACTCCACCGACCCGATCGGTCCGGGTGAAGTGCTGTTCTCGGAAAACTTCTACCAGGCCTGTCACCGCTGCTTGAACGAAGGCGGCATCCTGGTGACCCAGAACGGCACGCCGTTCATGCAGATCGAAGAAGTGAAGACCACCGCCGGTCGCTTGCGCAGCCTGTTCCCGGACTGGCACTTCTACCAGGCCGCCGTGCCGACCTACATCGGTGGCTCGATGACCTTCGCCTGGGGCGCGACCAATACCGCTTATCGCAAGTTGTCCCGCGAAACCCTGCAACAGCGCTTCACGGGCAGCGGCATCATCACCCGCTACTACAATCCTGAAATCCACATCGGCGCCTTCGCCCTGCCGCAATACGTGTTGCAGGCAGTGAACAAGCCAAGCAACGACTGATCTTTCAGTCCACGCACCAAACCTGTGGGAGCGAGCAGGCTCGCTCCCACATTGAAATGCAGCGGAACAAGGCGGAACAATCAGCCGGCTAACAAGGTCGAGATAGGGGTAAACCCATGCATGGGTTTCATCAAGGAGGCACCAATGCAAAAGTGGAAAGTCACTTTCATGGATGATCATGGCGAAACCATCAACGAAGTCTTTGAGTGCCCCGAGCGCCCGGACTACGAGCGTGCCGCCAAGCTCATCAAGGCCCGGCTTCTTCCTGTCGCCGCCGAACTGGATCTGAACGATCTGGAAGGGCGGACCAGTGACGCGAGCGTCAAAGAGCTCAAATCCCAGAACAGCATTCAAATCCTCGGCATTACCCCAGTCTGAGCGACACCTCCCGCATTCACATCCAGGCCTTGGCAGAGGCTCTATCTTGAGGCTACTCTGCAAGCGAGATCAGCGAACGGATCGCTAAGGTCTGGTCTTGTCAGCTCCATGCTTGTTTCCCGCCGGCACATCGGTTGCCGTCGCTCGCGCTGTTCGGTTGCGGGTGAGGGAGTACGGAAAGTCTATCCATCGTTTTGAGGAGGACGTTTCATGAGCACAGCCTATCAAGAAGACATCAGCAGCAGCGTTCTGCGCCGCATGAAAGAAGGCGGTTTTGACTTTTCACGGTTTCATCCCATCGAGTTCTACGCCATTTTCCCGGATGAGGAGCGGGCACGCAGGGCGGCAGGTCATTTCCACCGTGGTGAATCCCTGAATGCGCAAGTCAGTGTGCGTGACGATGGCGCCTGGGCGCTGGAGTTGTGCAAAGTCATGTATGCCACCTACGACGACATCGGCGATTTCGAACAGGGTTTCGAAGCGGTGGTCGAGCCGTTGGGCRGCATCATCGAAGGCTGGGGTGTGAAACAGGAGGTACGAGGGCGACTCGCATAACCTTATGAGCAGTGACAACCAGCATTGACGGCTGACCTTCGGGTTGGCCGTTTTCGTTTTCGCCGACAGGATATTGAACACGACCCCGTAGGAGCTGCGGTGCGGCGATCCGACTTGCCAGTGAAGGCGTCCCCGAAGAGCGACACATGACTCATGGGCCCCTTCGCCAGCAAGCTGGCTCCTACAGACTATGCTGGTGATAGGCGATCACAGCGCCTTGCAATGAAGCGGGGGCAATCAGGTTGGGGCATTTGTCGCACAGGATTGGTGCGGTGCGTGCGTCTTGATTATCCAACCGATTGAAATCTAAGCGTTTATGCCGATGGCACGGGCCTTGCGAAGGTCTGGACGTCCGAGTGACAAGGAGTACGGCATGATCCGCAACTATTTTGATGAGATGTACGATGCCGGCGGCCAGGTCCGCCCGCATTATCGGGAGTTTGCCCGTTGGCTGGCCGAGACGCCTGACGAGCTTCTGGCACAACGGCGACGCGAGGCCGATCTGTTGTTTCATCGCGCCGGGATAACCTTCACGCTCTACGGTGATGAGCAGGGGACAGAGCGCCTGATTCCCTTCGACACCATTCCCCGC
>NZ_JBGCUL010000655.1:0-2561 GCF_054177685.1 Pseudomonas sp. P5_A2_2 | reverse complement strand
GCCTGGCTTCGAGCAGATCGGTTACGCAGCGCCGGTGCTACTGGTGCTGTTGCGGTTGATCCAGGGCTTCGCTTTCGGTGGCGAATGGGGCGGCGCGATTCTGCTGGTGTCCGAACACTGCCCGGACAATCGTCGGGGCTTCTGGGCCAGTTGGCCGCAAGCCGGGGTGCCGGCCGGCAACCTGGTGGCCACGGTCGCCCTGCTGCTGTTGTCGTCGAACCTGTCAGAGCAACAGTTCCTTGCCTGGGGCTGGCGCGTGGCGTTCTGGTTCTCGGCGGTAGTCGTGTTGATCGGTTACTGGATTCGCACCAGCGTCGATGACGCGCCGATCTTCAAGGAAGCCCAGGCCCGTCAGGCACAGACCAAACAGCAACAGCTCGGTGTGGTGCAAGTGCTGCGTCATCACTGGCGTTCGGTGCTGGTGGGAATCGGCGCACGCTTTGCCGAGAACATCCTCTACTACACCGTGGTGACGTTCTCGATTACCTATCTGAAACTGGTGGTGCACAAGGACACTTCGCAAATTCTGCTGCTGATGTTCGGCGCGCACCTGGTGCACTTTTTCCTGATCCCGCTGATGGGCTATCTGTCGGACATCGTCGGGCGCAAGCCGGTGTACCTGACCGGCGCGGTGCTCACAGCGTTCTGGGGTTTTATCGGTTTCCCGATGATGGACACCGGCAACAACTGGCTGATCATGGCCGCCATCACCCTGGGCCTGGCCATCGAGTCGATGACTTATGCGCCTTACTCGGCGCTGATGGCTGAACTGTTCCCGACCCACGTACGCTACACGGCTCTGTCCCTGTGCTACCAGGTGGCGCCGATCTTCGCCGGCTCCCTTGCACCGCTGATCGCCATCACCTTGCTCAACAAGTACCACAGCTCGACTCCGATCGCCTGGTATCTGGTGGGCGCCGCGCTGATTTCCGTGGTGGCTGTCGGCCTGACCCGCGAGACCCGTGGCAAGTCATTGCGCCAGGTGGATGCCGAGTCGGCGGCGCGGGTTGCTGCGCTGGACCCAGCCCCGACCAGCCCACGCCGGGCCGATTCTCTGGCCTGAGTAAATCCCACAGAGGTTTTGTGTTGCTACCCCATTTTTCGACAGGAGCTTTTTTGATGTCTGAGATCCTTGGCCACAACTACATCGGCGGTACACGCAGCGCCGTCGGCGGCATCATCCTGAACAGCCATGACGCCAGCACCGGCGAAGCACTGCCCTACTCTTTCGTGCAAGCCACCGCGCAAGAAGTCGACGCGGCCGCCCAGGCCGCTGCGGCCGCCTATCCAGCCTTTCGTAATTTGCCGGCGACGCGCCGGGCGCAATTCCTTGAAGCCATCGCCGCGCAACTGGATGCCCTGGATGACGAGTTCGTTGCCCTGGTGACCCGTGAGACCGCCCTGCCCAGCGCCCGGATTCAGGGCGAGCGCGGCCGCACCAGCGGCCAGATGCGTCTGTTCGCTGAGGTCCTGCGTCGGGGCGATTTCTACAGCGCGCGCATCGACCGTGCCCTGCCGGAGCGTCAGCCGCTACCACGGGTTGACCTGCGCCAGTACCGGATCGGCGTCGGCCCGGTGGCAGTGTTCGGCGCCAGCAATTTTCCGTTGGCCTTTTCGACGGCTGGCGGCGATACCGCAGCGGCCCTGGCCGCCGGTTGCCCGGTGGTGTTCAAGGCCCACAGCGGGCACATGGCAACCGCCGAATGCGTGGCCGATGCGATCCTGCGCGCCGCCGAGCAGACCGACATGCCCAAGGGTGTGTTCAACATGATCTACGGCGCGGGTGTCGGTGAAGCGCTGGTCAAGCACCCGGCGATTCAGGCCGTCGGTTTCACCGGCTCGCTCAAAGGTGGCCGTGCCCTTTGCGACATGGCCGCCGCACGCCAACAACCCATCCCGGTGTTCGCCGAGATGAGCAGCATCAATCCAGTGTTGGTATTGCCCGAAGCCTTGCGTGCGCGCGGCGAGAAGATCGCCGGTGAACTGGTGGCATCGGTGGTCCAGGGTTGCGGGCAGTTCTGCACCAATCCGGGGTTGGTCATTGGTATTCGCGCCCCTGAATGGACTGCGTTCATTGCGCGACTAAGCCACCTGATGGCCGCACAACCGGCGCAAACCATGCTCAATGCCAGCACCCTCGGCAGCTATGAAAAAGGGCTGCGGGCCTTGCTCGAGCATCCGGGCGTGACGCACCTGGCGGGCCGCGACCAGCAGGGCAATCAGGCGCGGCCGCAACTGTTCAAGGCCGACGTCAGCCTGCTGCTCAATGGGGATCCGCTGCTACAGGAAGAAGTGTTCGGGCCGACCACCATTGTCGTTGAAGTGGCGGACAAGGTTGAGCTGCGCCAGGCGTTGAACAGCTTGCACGGGCAACTGACTGCGACATTGATTGGCGAAGCATCGGATCTTCAGACCCATGCGGACCTGCTGATACTGCTGGAACAAAAAGTCGGCCGGGTACTGTTCAACGGTTACCCCACCGGGGTCGAAGTCTGCGATGCCATGGTCCATGGCGGGCCTTACCCTGCAACCTCCGACGCCCGTGGCACGTCAGTCGGCAG
>NZ_JBGCUL010000654.1:0-2564 GCF_054177685.1 Pseudomonas sp. P5_A2_2 | reverse complement strand
GCGTGCCCCTGGCCGACGAAACCCTGGAGCGTGCCCGCGCGGCCGACGCCGTGTTGCTGGGCGCCGTTGGCGGCCCGAAATGGGATGCCATCGAGCGTGACATCCGCCCTGAGCGCGGCCTGCTGAAAATCCGTGCGCAACTGGGCCTGTTCGGCAACCTGCGTCCGGCGATCCTGTACCCGCAACTGGCCGAGGCTTCCAGCCTGAAGCCGGAGATCGTTTCCGGGCTGGACATCCTGATCGTGCGCGAACTGACCGGCGGCATCTACTTCGGCGCGCCTCGTGGCACCCGCACCCTGGAAAACGGCGAGCGTCAGTCCTACGACACCCTGCCGTACAGCGAAAGCGAAATCCGTCGTATCGCCCGTGTCGGCTTCGACATGGCCATGGTGCGTGGCAAGAAGCTGTGCTCGGTGGACAAGGCCAACGTACTGGCCTCCAGCCAGCTGTGGCGTGAAGTGGTCGAGCAAGTGGCCAAGGATTATCCTGAAGTCGAACTGAGCCACATGTACGTCGACAACGCCGCCATGCAGCTGGTGCGCGCACCGAAGCAGTTCGACGTGATCGTCACCGACAACATGTTCGGCGATATCCTGTCCGACCAGGCCTCGATGCTCACCGGTTCCATCGGCATGCTGCCATCGGCGTCCCTGGACACCAACAACAAAGGCATGTACGAGCCGTGCCACGGTTCGGCGCCGGACATCGCGGGCAAGGGCATTGCCAACCCGCTGGCGACCATTTTGTCGGTGTCGATGATGCTGCGTTACAGTTTCAATCAGCAGGCCGCGGCCGATGCCATCGAGAAAGCCGTCAGCCTGGTGCTGGATCAGGGTTTGCGCACGGGCGACATCTGGTCGGCCGGTTGCACTAAAGTCGGTACGCAGGAAATGGGTGACGCAGTAGTCGCCGCGCTGCGGAATCTGTAATCTCTCGGGCCCGCTGCCAAATTCATTACAAAGCAGCGGCCCACATTTCAAGAAGGTGTAGTTGCGATGAAACGTGTAGGTCTGATCGGTTGGCGCGGTATGGTCGGTTCCGTGCTCATGCAGCGGATGCTGGAAGAGCAGGATTTCGATCTTATCGAGCCGGTGTTTTTCACCACTTCCAATGTCGGTGGCCAAGGCCCGTCCGTGGGCAAGGACATTGCTCCGCTCAAGGACGCTTACAGCATTGAAGAGCTGAAAACCCTCGACGTGATTCTGACCTGCCAGGGTGGCGACTACACCAGCGAAGTCTTCCCCAAGCTGCGTGAAGCCGGCTGGCAGGGCTACTGGATCGACGCCGCTTCCAGCCTGCGTATGCAGGATGACGCGGTGATCGTTCTGGACCCGGTGAACCGCAAGGTCATCGACCAGCAACTGGACGCGGGCACCAAGAACTACATCGGCGGCAACTGTACCGTCAGCCTGATGCTGATGGGCCTGGGTGGCCTGTTCGAAGCCGGTCTGGTGGAGTGGATGAGCGCCATGACCTATCAGGCGGCCTCCGGTGCCGGCGCGCAGAACATGCGTGAACTGATCAAGCAGATGGGCGCGACCCACGCCGCTGTTGCCGATCAACTGGCCGATCCGGCCAGCGCGATCCTCGACATCGACCGTCGTGTTGCCGAAGCCATGCGCAGCGACGCGTACCCGACCGAAAACTTCGGCGTACCGCTGGCCGGCAGCCTGATTCCGTGGATCGACAAGGAACTGCCGAACGGCCAGAGCCGCGAAGAGTGGAAGGCCCAGGCCGAGACCAACAAGATCCTCGGTCGCTTCAAGAGCCCGATCCCGGTCGATGGCATCTGTGTGCGTATCGGCGCCATGCGCTGYCACAGCCAGGCRCTGACCATCAAGCTGAACAARGATGTGCCGATYGCKGAYATCGAAGGSYTGATCAGCCAGCACAACCCKTGGGTCAAGCTGGTGCCGAACAGCCGTGAGACCAGCATTCAGGAGCTGAGCCCGAACAAGGTCACCGGCACCCTGAACATCCCGGTTGGCCGTCTGCGCAAGCTGAACATGGGTTCGCAGTTCGTCGGCGCGTTCACCGTTGGCGACCAGTTGTTGTGGGGCGCGGCCGAACCGCTGCGCCGCATGCTGCGGATCCTGCTCGAGCGTTGATCGGTTGATGCAATGAAAGAACCCGCGCCTTGAAAGAGGTGCGGGTTTTTTTATGCAAGTAGCGTCGTCAGTGCCGGCCTCATCGCGAGCAAGCTCGCTCCCACAGAGAGTTGGAGTTGAATAGAAATTTTGTGTACACCATCAGCCCCTGTGGGAGCGAGCTTGCTCGCGATGGGGCCAGGTCAGGCACCACAGAATTGCCTGCATGCCAGTCACCCGGTAAAGTGCCGCTCCCCCCGTTTCGCCAGAGGTAAAACCCATGAGCCAGTCCATTGATATTGCCGTGATCGGCGCCACCGGTACTGTCGGCGAAACGCTCGTGCAGATTCTCGAAGAGCGCGATTTCCCGATCGGCACCCTTCACCTGTTGGCCAGCAGCGAATCGGCCGGCAGTTCCGTACCGTTTCGCGGCAAGAACGTGCGGGTGCGGGAAGTCGATGAGTTCGACTTCAGCAA
>NZ_JBGCUL010000653.1:0-2566 GCF_054177685.1 Pseudomonas sp. P5_A2_2 | reverse complement strand
GCTTGGAATCGGCCTGTTGCTCGGGCTCGTCAATGGCGTATTGGTCGCTTTTGGCAAGCTGCCTGCGTTTATAGTCACACTGGGCGGATTGACGGCGATGCGTGGGATCGCACGCCTCATCGGCGAAGACAAAACGGTGTTCAACCCCGACTTGTCATTTGCCTTCATTGGAAACGATACGTTGTTCGGGGTGCCATGGCTGGTTGTCATCGCGCTGGTAGTGGTGACTCTTTCGTGGCTCATTCTTCGTCGGACGGTTTTAGGCGTACAGATTTACGCAGTGGGTGGCAATCCTGAGGCCGCGCGGTTATCGGGAATCAAGGTCTGGAAAGTCCTGCTCTTCGTTTACGCCATATCCGGTTTGCTGGCAGGTGTGGGGGCCATCATGACTTCCGCTCGTTTGATGGCGGCCAACGGTCTGCAAATGGGCCAGTCCTATGAACTCGACGCTATCGCCGCCGTCATCCTGGGTGGCACACGTTTCACCGGCGGCGTCGGCACCATCGTCGGTACGCTGATTGGCGCCCTGATCATCGCGACACTTTCCAACGGTCTGATATTGCTGGGCGTTTCGGATATCTGGCAATACATCATCAAGGGTGTCGTCATCATCGGGGCGGTAGCACTCGATCGTTTTCGGCAGGCCGGCGCACGAACCTGAACTCTATAAAACTCCTCTAATACTCCAACAATAAGAGACTGTGCTCATGAAAAAAACAATATTGGCCGCTGCTTGTGCACTCCTGGCATTTAATACCGCTCAAGCGCAAGAATTGAAATCCGTCGGGATAACCGTTGGCTCGCTGGGAAATCCGTATTTCGTAGCGATGGTAAATGGCGCCAAAGCGCAGGCATTGCAGATCAACCCCGCCGCAAAATTCACCTCAGTCTCGGCCGACTACGATCTAAACAAGCAGTTCACCCAGATCGATAACTTCATTTCGTCGGGCGTAAACCTGATTCTTGTCAATGCCGTCGACCCTGTAGCGATTGCACCTGCGATTGCCAAAGCCAGAAAGGCCGGCATAGTGGTTGTGGGGGTTGATGTCATGGTGCAGGGTGCCAACGCCACGGTACAGACAGATAACGTTGAAGCCGGCAAGATAGTCTGTCAGTACATTGCCGAGCAGCTGGGTGGCAAGGGTAACGTTATTATCCAGAATGGTACGCAGACTTCAGCAGTCCTGGATCGTGTCAATGGGTGTAAGAGTGTTTTCGCACAGGCACCCGATATCAAGGTACTGTCCGATAATCAGGATGCCAAAGGCTCGCGAGAAGGTGGCTACAGCGTGATGCAAGGCGACCTGACTCGCTTTGCAAAAATCGACGCGGTGTTCGCTATCAATGATCCCCAAGCCATAGGTGCAGACCTGGCAGCAAAACAACTCAAGCGTAAAGGCATCATTATCGCATCGGTGGATGGGGCTCCCGATATAGAGACAGCACTCAAAAGCGATACACAGATCCAGGCTTCTGCCTCTCAGTCCCCTTGGGGCCAGGCACAACAGGCCGTAACGATGGGTAACGACCTGCTGAATGGCAAATCCCTGGAGAGCACAACGGTACTGCTTCAACCCTCACTTGTAACCCGAGCTAATGTTATGGAGTACAAAGGTTGGCAAGCTGACCAATGACTAATATGCGGTTTAGTCAGGTGGCATAGGGGTATCCAGCCACATCTGGAATGCGGGTAATGGCTGCTGCGAGGTACTCGTAGTAGCCGAACAGCCTGAATTTAATGATCTTCCGGTGGCTCTGGTTAAGTATCAGGCCCATGGATGTGCTTCAATTATTGGCCTCTTAGAGGTGTGCTCGCTAAGGATTCAGTTGATCCTGTTGTCATTATGTATCCATAAGTATTGTTCAAGCTCCACGTATCTCGGTATGGGGGCGTGAACGACGCTTGCTGACGAGAAACCTGGCATGTTTTCCAACGCAAACACAATAGTAAGCATAGAGCTACTTGACTACGTCAAGGCTCTGCCTGGTAATCGAATTGTCGTTGCGCTGGCGGGGCCACCTGGTGCCGGTAAGTCCACCGTCTCTGAGGCCTTGGTAGAGGCCCTTAATCGTATTATGCCGGGGAGTGCAGCGGTCATCCCCGGGGATGGCTTTCATTACGATGACGCGGTTCTTGGATCCTTGAACCTTTTAGACCGTAAGGGCTCCCCCGAAACATTCGATGTGGGTGGCTTCAGGAGTCTGCTGCTGCGGCTTCGTGCGAACAACGAACCAACGGTTGCCGTTCCAGTATTCGATCGTAACCTGGAGATATCCCGTGCCGCAGGACGATTGGTTTCCTCTGACGTGAAATATCTCATCGTGGAAGGAAACTACCTTCTATTGAATCTTGCCCCATGGTCGTCCTTAAAGGACTGTTTTGACACCACCATTATGCTGCAGGTTGACCGTAAAACCCTGGAGACGCGACTGCTTGATCGATGGCGATCATTCGGGTTCGATGAGTCTACTGCCTATGAAAAAGTTCATTGCAACGACCTTCCGAATGCCGAGTTTGTGATTTCGGCCAGCAGTAGAGCTGACTTCACGATCACAGATGAAGAAC
>NZ_JBGCUL010000652.1:0-2572 GCF_054177685.1 Pseudomonas sp. P5_A2_2 | reverse complement strand
CTCAAACGCGTGATCGCCCACTCGCACTTCATGGGTCGCGATATCACCATCGAGCTGATTCGCGAATCCCTTAAGGACTTGTTGGCGTTGCAGGATAAACTGGTGTCTGTGGATAACATTCAGCGCACTGTCGCCGAGTACTACAAGATCAAGATCTCAGATTTGCTGTCCAAACGCCGTTCGCGTTCGGTCGCTCGTCCGCGTCAGGTCGCCATGGCGTTGTCCAAGGAACTGACCAACCACAGCCTGCCGGAAATTGGTGACGTGTTTGGCGGTCGCGACCATACAACGGTCTTGCACGCGTGCCGCAAGATCAACGAACTTAAGGAATCCGACGCGGACATCCGCGAGGACTACAAGAACCTGCTGCGTACGCTGACCACTTGATGAATACCAGCGCAGCTTATTAAGGCAAGGGACTAGACCATGCATTTCACCATTCAACGCGAAGCCCTGTTGAAACCCCTGCAACTGGTCGCAGGCGTCGTCGAACGCCGACAGACCTTGCCGGTGCTTTCCAACGTGCTGCTGGTTGTCGAAGGCCAGCAACTGTCGCTGACCGGTACCGACCTGGAAGTCGAGCTGGTCGGTCGTGTTCAACTCGAAGAGCCGGCGGATCCGGGTTCCATCACCGTGCCGGCGCGCAAGCTGATGGACATCTGCAAAAGCCTGCCGAACGATGCGCTGATCGACATCAAGGTCGATGAGCAGAAGCTTGTGGTCAAAGCCGGCCGTAGCCGCTTCACCCTGTCGACACTGCCAGCCAATGACTTCCCTACTGTGGAAGAAGGCCCGGGTTCGCTGACCTGCAGCCTGGAGCAAAGCAAACTGCGTCGTCTGATCGAACGCACCAGCTTCGCCATGGCCCAGCAGGACGTGCGTTACTACCTCAACGGCATGTTGCTGGAAGTGTCCGCTGGCGTAATCCGCGCCGTAGCCACCGACGGTCATCGTCTGGCCATGTGCTCGATGCAGGCCGATATCGGCCAGCCGGATCGTCACCAGGTCATCGTGCCGCGCAAAGGTATCCTTGAACTGGCACGCCTGCTCACCGAGCCGGACGGCAATGTCAGTATCGTGCTGGGTCAGCACCACATCCGCGCCACCACCGGGGAATTCACCTTCACCTCGAAACTGGTCGACGGCAAATTCCCGGACTACGAGCGTGTTCTGCCTAAGGGCGGAGACAAGCTGGTGCTGGGTGATCGCCAGGCGCTGCGCGAAGCGTTCAGCCGTACCGCGATTCTGTCCAACGAAAAGTACCGTGGTATCCGTCTGCAACTGGCCAGCGGTCAGCTGAAGATCCAGGCGAACAACCCGGAGCAGGAAGAAGCGGAAGAAGAAGTGGGCGTTGAATACAACGGTGGCTCCCTGGAAATCGGCTTCAACGTGAGCTACCTGCTCGACGTACTGGGCGTGATGACCACCGAGCAGGTTCGTCTGATCCTGTCCGACTCCAACAGCAGCGCGCTGGTGCAGGAATCGGATAACGACGACTCGGCCTACGTTGTCATGCCGATGCGTCTGTAATCATGCTCAGCAGAAGCTAGATGTCCTTAAGTCGCGTCTCGGTCACCGCGGTGCGCAATCTGCATCCGGTGACCTTCTCCCCCTCCCCCCGCATCAATATTCTTTACGGCGCCAACGGCAGCGGCAAAACCAGTGTTCTGGAAGCCATCCATCTGCTGGGGCTTGCCCGTTCGTTTCGCAGCACCCGCCTGTTGCCGGTCATTCAATACGAACAACTGGCGTGCACAGTCTTTGGCCAGGTTGAGCTGGCAGAGGGCGGGCATAGCGCCTTGGGCATTTCGCGGGATCGCCAAGGCGAATTTCAGATCCGTATCGATGGGCAGAACGCGCGCAGCGCCGCACAACTGGCCGAGATCTTGCCACTGCAATTGATCAATCCGGACAGCTTTCGATTGCTGGAAGGTGCGCCGAAGATTCGCCGGCAGTTTCTGGACTGGGGTGTGTTCCACGTGGAACCGCGCTTCATGTCAACCTGGCAGCGCTTGCAGAAGGCCCTGCGCCAGAGAAACTCTTGGCTGCGGCATGGTACACTTGACGCCGTTTCGCAAGCGGTTTGGGACAGGGAACTGTGCCAGGCCAGCGCTGAAATTGATGAATACCGCCGCGCTTATATCAAAGCCTTGAAACCAGTCTTTGAACAAACCTTGAGCGATCTGGTTGAGCTTGAAGGCTTGACGCTCAGCTATTACCGCGGCTGGGACAAAGACCGTGAACTGAGTGCCGTACTCGCTGGATCCCTTCAACGGGATCAGCAAATGGGGCATACCCAGGCCGGACCACAACGTGCTGATTTGCGTCTCAGACTGGGCGCGCACAACGCCGCGGACATCTTGTCCCGTGGCCAGCAGAAGTTGGTGGTTTGCGCATTACGGATTGCCCAAGGGCACTTGGTCAGCCAGGCTCGACGCGGTCAGTGTATTTATCTGGTGGATGACTTGCCGTCCGAGCTGGACGAGCACCACCGTCGCGCGCTTTGCCGCTTGTTGGAAGACTTACGCTGCCAGGTGTTTATCACCTGTGTAGATCACGAATTATTGAGGGA
>NZ_JBGCUL010000651.1:0-2572 GCF_054177685.1 Pseudomonas sp. P5_A2_2 | reverse complement strand
CAAAAAAGTCATTCTCAGTCATGTGCAAGAGTTGGGCAAAAAGACCGCGGGCGGCTTGCGTATTCGCGTGCACGGCGACCTGCATCTGGGGCAGGTGCTGGTGATCAAGGGCGATGCCTACCTGATCGACTTCGAAGGCGAACCGGCGCGACCATTGCATGATCGACGGTGCAAACACAGCCCGTACAAGGATGTCAGCGGTGTGCTGCGTTCCTTCGACTATGCGGCGGCGATGGCGATCAATGTGCAGAGCCTCGATAACACCTCGTCAGCCGCTGCCGCGCGCTTGCGGGTCACCGATCGCTACTTGAGCGAGGCGCGGCAAGCATTTGTCGACGCTTATCGGCTAGCGGCAGCTACTCTTGCCCATGCATGGCAAGATCCCGAAGRCGAGGATGCCGCGCTGGCGTTGTTCGGTCTGGAGAAGGCGGCGTACGAAGTGGCCTATGAGGCGGAAAATCGCCCCACCTGGTTGCCCGTCCCGTTGCACGGTTTATATGGATTATTGAGTGGGCTTAAACCCTTTTCCGATCTTGGTGGAGAGTAGTCATGAGTGTCTCGAACAAGGAACAGGGTCATCACAAAGAAGCGCTGCTGCCCAGCGCGCGGGATATCGACGCATTGGTGCGCGCCGAGCATATCGACCCTTTTGCGATTCTCGGCCCTCACGCCGATGGCGTCGGCGGGCAGTTCATTCGCGCTTATCTGCCGGGCGCCCTGAGTGTAGAAGTGCTGGCCCGGGACTCGGGCGAAGCGCTTGGGAATCTTCAAGCCACAGAGACACCGGGGTTGTTTGTCGGGCATTTCCAGCGTGCGCTGGCGTATCTGCTGCGCACCCGTTGGGCCGGCGGCGAGCAAACCGCGGAAGATCCTTACAGCTTCGGCCCGTTGTTGGGCGAAATGGATTTGTACCTGTTTGCCGAAGGCAATCACCGCGACCTCAGTGCGTGCCTGGGCGCGCAACTCAAGACTGTGGACGGCGTCGACGGCGTGCGTTTCGCAGTGTGGGCGCCGAATGCCCGGCGGGTGTCGGTGGTCGRTGATTTCAACGTCTGGGACGGACGCCGGCATCCGATGCGCCTGCGTCATCCCACTGGCGTCTGGGAGTTGTTCATCCCGCGTCTGCGAGCCGGGGACACCTACAAATACGAGATTCTCGGCGCCCACGGCATTCTGCCCTTGAAGGCTGATCCCGTGGCACTGGCCACCAGCCTGCCACCGGACACCGCCTCGAAAGTCGCTTCACCCTTGAACGTCGACTGGCAGGATCAGGACTGGATGCTGGCCCGGAGCGACCGCCACCGGGTGACTGCGCCCTTGTCGATCTACGAATTGCACGCCGGCTCATGGCAATGTGAGCTGGATGACCTGGGCGAAGTGGCCCGCCAGTACACCTGGCCCGAATTGACCGAGCGACTGATTCCCTATGTAAAAGACCTGGGTTTTACCCACATCGAACTGATGCCGATCATGGAGCACCCGTTCGGCGGTTCGTGGGGCTATCAGTTGTTGTCGCAATTCGCGCCGAGTGCGCGGTATGGCACGCCGGACGAGTTCGCCGCCTTCGTCAACGCCTGCCATGTGGCCGGGCTCGGGGTGATCCTCGATTGGGTGCCGGCGCATTTCCCCACCGATACCCATGGCCTGGCCCAGTTCGACGGCACGGCGTTGTACGAGTACGGCAACCCCCAGGAAGGTTTCCACCAGGACTGGGACACGCTGATCTACAACCTGGGGCGCACCGAAGTGCACGGCTACATGCTGGCGTCGGCGCTGCACTGGCTCAAGCATTTCCACGTTGACGGCCTGCGGGTCGATGCGGTGGCCTCGATGCTGTACCGCGACTACTCGCGCAAGGCTGGCGAATGGGTGCCGAACCGCCATGGCGGGCGAGAGAACCTCGAAGCCATCGACTTCCTGCGCCACCTCAATGACGTAGTGGCCCTGGAAGCGCCTGGTGCATTGGTCATCGCCGAAGAATCCACCGCCTGGCCGGGTGTCAGCCAGGGCACGCAACAGGGCGGCCTGGGCTTTGCCTACAAATGGAACATGGGCTGGATGCACGATTCGCTGCACTACATCCAGCAAGATCCGGTGTACCGCGCCCATCACCATAACGAGTTGAGTTTCGGCCTGGTGTATGCCTGGTCCGAGCGCTTCATCCTGCCGATTTCCCATGATGAAGTGGTGCACGGCAAACACTCGCTGATCGACAAGATGCCCGGCGACCGCTGGCAGAAATTCGCCAACCTGCGGGCCTACCTGAGTTTCATGTGGGCGCATCCGGGCAAGAAATTGCTGTTCATGGGCTGTGAGTTCGGCCAGTGGCGCGAGTGGAACCACGACCAGCAGCTGGACTGGTACCTGTTGCAATACCCCGAGCACAAGGGCGTGCAGAAACTGGTGTCTGACCTCAATCGTTTGTACCGCGAAGAGCCGGCGCTGCACGAGCAGGACGATGTGCCGCAGGGTTTCCAATGGCTGATCGGCGATGACGCGATCAACAGCGTTTATGCGTGGCTGCGCTGGAGCAAGGACGGCTGGCCTGTGCTGGTGGTGGCCAACTTTACGC
>NZ_JBGCUL010000650.1:0-2575 GCF_054177685.1 Pseudomonas sp. P5_A2_2 | reverse complement strand
GTTCAGCACCGTCTCACCGTGGCTCTCCATCATCTGCACCAGGTTGTCACGGGTGCCGCAAAAGCGATGCAGCGTAGCTTTGCTCACGCCAGCAGCTTCAGCCAGTTCCTTGAGCGTCGCCCGCGGGCGATCAACGATCGCCAGGGCCAGCGCCTTGATGAGTCTTTCGTCTTGCGGAGTCAGGGACATCAGTCGGTCTCGGATCGAATTTCAACGCCGGGAATTGTGCAGGAAAAGCTCATCACTGCAACGAAAAACACAGAACATGAGCAAATTACTTCATCTGAGACATTATTTGCTCAGGTCTCGGCTTTCAAATTTGGCCAGGTTCTGAAGCGTTTGAATGTCATGAACTGCAAAATACATGGCGTGATCTGCCAAGCTTTTGCATCGACCGTTATCCAGAATCGAAACCCTCAATAACAAAAGACACTGCATTTGGCTCCCGCCAAATGACGGAGGTTTCCGATGCGCCGATTCCTGCTCTCCTGCCTGACTGTAACCATGACCGCGATACTGGTTTCGGGGGCTATCTACGCCTTTGGATCAGCGGTTTCGAGTCGCGTCTCCAACGCTCACCCGAATTATCCAATCATCAGCATCGAAGAAGTCTTCAGGCATTTTTGACGAACCGCGGCCAACGAGCGTACTCCCGCGTGCCCGGCGTAAAAGCAGTCGTGCAGCAACATAAGGATCCCCTAATGAGCGACCTCATCCACTATCGTCTCGAAGACGGTCTGGCCCTGATAGGCCTGGCCCGTCCACCGGTAAATGCACTCGGCCAGCCTCTGCGCGCCGCTATCATCGACGCTTGCGAGCGCGCAGCCGCTGACGATAGGGTGGAGGCCATCATTCTCTACGGCGAGCACGGTATGTTTAGTGCCGGCGCCGATATCACCGAATTCGGCACCGATGCCTCCTTCGCCGAGCCGGACCTGCCCAGCACGCTGGTTCGCTTGACCCAGATCCACAAACCTCTCGTTGCCGCTATAGGCAAGCTGGCCCTGGGTGGCGGCCTGGAGCTGGCTCTGGCCTGTGGATACCGGATTGGTGAGCCAGGCACTCGAGTGGGCTTATCGGAAATAAACTTGGGTCTGTTGCCAGGCGCTGGCGGGACCCAACGCCTGCCAAGGTTGATCGGCGCTGAATCGGCGCTGAATCTGATTCTTTCAGGTCAACAGATCGACGCCGAGCGCGCTCGCATGCTGGGCATCCTCGACCGCCTAGCTACCGGCGCCGAGCAACTGCTGGATGAGGCGCGCGCTTATGCTGACGAGCTGATCGACTGCTGCGCCCCGGCGCGGCCGGCAGAGGCTTGGCCGGAACCGGCCGAGGACCTGCCGGCTGATTTCCTCGCCCGCTACCGCGCCGAGCATGAACCGCGCTGGAAAAGTCGCTTGGCCCCGCGCCTGGTGCTCTCTGCGCTGGAGGCGGCCTGCCTGCTGCCGCTGGAGGAGGGGCTCGCCCGAGAACTGGCGTTATTCAAGCAGGCCGAAGCTTCCCGCCAGTCCGAGGCGCTGCGCCATGTGTTCTTCGCTGAGCGCGAGGCTGGACGCATTCCAGGTATCGGGTCGGACATTGCGCTGCGCAAGGTCGAGAAGGTCGCGGTAATCGGAGCTGGCACCATGGGCGGTGGCATTGCCATGAACTTCGCCAACGCCGGTATCCCTGTAGCGCTGCTTGAGCTCAAGGGGGAGGCGCTGGACAACGGCCTGATGCAGATCCGCAAAAACTACGAGATCAGCGTCAAGCGCGGAAAGATGACCGCCGAACAACTGGAGCAGCGCATGGACCTGCTATTCGGCACCCTTGACTACAACGATTTGGCCGATGCCGACTTGGTGATCGAAGCGGTGTTCGAGCGGATGGAAATCAAGCAGCAGGTATTCCGCACTCTTGAAAAGGTGTGTAAGCCAGGTGCCATCCTCGCCACCAACACCTCGTCACTCGATGTCGACGCCATTGCGGCCACCGTCTCCCGCCCGCAGGACGTGATCGGTCTGCACTTCTTCAGTCCAGCCAATGTCATGCGCCTGCTGGAAGTAGTACGCGGTAAGGCCACCTCACCGGATGTACTGGCAACCACCATGAAGATCGCCAAGCATATCGGCAAGCTCCCGGTGCTCTCCGGCGTCTGCTTTGGTTTCATCGGCAACCGCATGCTCGAGCCTTATTCCCGCGAAGCCCATCGCCTGGTGTT
This sequence comes from Pseudomonas sp. P5_A2_2, assembly GCF_054177685.1. NCBI lineage: Bacteria > Pseudomonadati > Pseudomonadota > Gammaproteobacteria > Pseudomonadales > Pseudomonadaceae > Pseudomonas > Pseudomonas sp. P5_A2_2. Next base: position 375 of record NZ_JBGCUL010000650.1, on the reverse strand, counting down.
GGAGGGGGCGACACCGGCGCAGGTAGACGGTGTGCTCACCGGCCTGGACCTGAATATGGGCATATTCAGCATGCTGGACCTTGCCGGTATCGATGTGAGTTTCCTGATACGCGATTCGAATCGGGCCGCCATTGCCCATGACGAAAGCTACTGCCGCCTTGGAGAGGAACTCTATGCCCTAGGGCGATACGGCCAGAAAACCGGGCGGGGCTTCTACCTTTATGAGGGCCGCAACTGTAAGGAGGACGACGAGGTGTTGGTGCTGGCGGAGCGCCTTGCCGACGAGCTGGAAGTCCCCCGACGTTCCGTTGATGATCAGGAAATCCATGATCGTTGCATTTTCATGCTGATCAACGAAGGTATCCAGTTGCTGGA